>JAGGTB010000039.1 GCA_021163965.1 Hadesarchaea archaeon
GTCATTACCTCGATCCTCTCGACGCCTATGTCCCGAAGCATCACAGCTATACGGCACGCGTTCTCGGGGGTTGGAGATACTATCCCGGCCATTTGAAGACCTTCCCTCAGGGTGGTATCGTCAATCACCACATCGACATCCAGAGGGCGAATATTGTAGACGAACTCTCTCTGCTGCTCCCAATCCTGGAGACTTTCTACTTTCTCTAGATATTCCCGCCGGATCTTTTCCATTTCACTTAGGTCGGACATCTTCCCCACCGCAATCCCACGTTTCTATGAATTCGGGTAATATAATCTTACCGGCAAGCTATGGTGAAACTCGCTCTCAGCGATGGTTCAAACCCCCAATTACCCAAGAACAGCGCCCTCTGACGCCGAACTTACCAAGCGCGAGTACAGACTTAAGTACCCCTTCCGAACTTTGGGCTCGGGCAATTTCAACCGCTTTAGCCGCTCTTTTATCTCATCTTTCGACACCAAGAGGTCCAACTTGCGGCGCCTGATGTCGATGGAGATAATGTCCCCGTCCTTGACTATCGCTATCGGCCCCCCTTCCGCCGCTTCTGGACTAACGTGGCCAATGCAAGGCCCCCTCGTGCCACCGGAAAACCTCCCGTCGGTAACGAGGGCAACGGACTCCGACAGCCCCATTCCAGCTATTGCCGCAGTCGGGCCGAGCATTTCGCGCATCCCGGGACCGCCCTTCGGCCCCTCGTAGCGGATGACGACAACGTCGCCAGGCTCGATTTTTCCTTCCAATATCGCTTTAGTTGCCCTCTCCTCGGAATTGAATACTTTTGCCGGCCCCTCGTGCTTCATCATTTTAGGACTGACAGCGGCGTACTTCACCACCGCGCCGTCCTTCGCGAGATTTCCCCTCAATATGGCGATTCCGCCCATCTTCCGATACGGGCGGGCAACGGGTCTGATCACTTTGGCGTCGGTTACCTTTACATACTTCAGATTCTTCCGGACCTCCAAACCTGTGACAGTCATGGCCGTAAGGTGAAGCAATTTTTCGAGACGCTTCATGACCGCCGGCACCCCCCCGGCGAGGTCCAAGTCCAGCATCGTATGCTTCCCACCGGGGCGCAGATTTGCTATCTGTGGCACCCTCCTGCTCAGCCTATCGAAGACGTCGAGATGGATCCTGATCCCGAGTTCTCTGGCTATCGCTGGGAGGTGGAGCACGGTATTCGTGGACCCTCCTAGAGCCATGTCTACCATTATCGCATTCTCGAACGCGGCGCGGGTCATCACGTCGCTCGGGCGGATATTGAGGCGCAGTAACCTTACTATCTGCTTACCGCTCTCCTTCGCCAACCTTATCTTCTTAGCATCCACGGCGTGCGAGGTGGCCATCCCTGGGAGAGACATTCCCAAGGCTTCCGTCATGCATGCCATAGTATTTGCAGTAAAGAGTCCGGCACAGGAGCCGCAACCGGGGCAACTCCTGTTCTCTATCTGCTTGGCCTCAGCAGTGGTCATCTTTCCGGCCTTAACCGCTCCGACCGCCTCAAACGCACTTATCACGTCCAGTTTCTCCCCCTTCCACTCTCCGGGCAACATGGGTCCGCCGGTTACCACTATCGAAGGAATGTTGACCCTCGCCAGAGCCATCAACATACCGGGGACTATTTTATCACAACTGGCAATCGCCACAACTGCATCAAAGCGGTGGGCCTCCAACATTATCTCCAGGCTATCGGCGATAATTTCACGGGAGGGGAGAGAGTACCTCATTCCGGCAGTGCCCATGGCTATTCCGTCACACACACCGATGGTATCGAACTCCAGTGGAGTACCACCAGCCTCAATTATCCCAGACGCGACGGCCCTTCCCAAGTCGCGCAAATGGATGTGCCCGGGCACCACTTGGTTCCAAGAATTGGCAATCGCGATAATCGGACGCTTCAGGTCCTCGTCCGTCAGCCCATCTGCCTTCAGTAGAGCCCTACGCGGTAGGCTCTCCAGTCCCGAAACTACCTCCCGGCTACGCAACTTCAACACTCCTGCCCCCAGGAGTATTATTCCCTCTCAATACCGCTCCACTTCCTGAGTTCCCGTCCAATTCTCTCTATCAAGTGATCCTTGGCGGTCTCCCGCGCCTTCCTTAGCTTCGGTGCACCGCGCTGATACTCGCCGATCCACTCTTTCGCGAACTCCCCATTCTGAATATCCTTCAAAATTTTGTCCATCGTTTTTCTGACTCTATCGTCTATTATCATCGGGCCCCTAGTTCTCCCCCCGTACTCAGCGGTGTTGCTGACCGCCCGCATCATGCCTTCAATTCCGCCCTCATAGATCAAATCGGTGATGAGCTTTAGCTCGTTCAAACACTCGAAGTACGCTATCTCCGGTTGGTAGCCCGCCTCGACCAATTTTTCAAACCCTGCTTTGACGAGTTCCGAAACTCCACCGACAAGCACCACCTGCTCGCCAAACAGATCGGTCTCCACCTCCTCCTTGAAACTCGTCTCGATTACTCCCACCCTGGTCAGACCAGCTGCCTTGGCCAACGCTAAAGCGATCTCTTTCGCATTTCCGCTGGCATCCTGTTCCACAGCGAACAGACCGGGAACCCCAGACCCCTGCTGGTATGCACGGCGCAAAATTGCCCCCGGGGCCTTAGGGGCAATCATCACCACGTCGATATCACGGGGGGGAACTATCTGCTTAAAGTGAATGTTGAAGCCATGGCTGAAGCAAAGCACTTTTCCCGCCCCCATCGAGGGAGCAATTTGTTCCCGATAGACCTGCGCTTGAACTTCATCTGGGATCAACATGTGAACCACATCCCCGAGCCTAGCCGCCTCGCTGATTTCGTATACCTCAAACCCGTCCTCTTTCGCCTGCTCCCAGAAAGGGTCGCCACGAACGTTTCCAATAATGACCTTGCAACCGGAGTCGCGCATGTTGTTCGCTTGGGCATTCCCCTGATTGCCATAGCCTATTATCGCTATCGTTTTTCCTTCCAGGATGCTAAGATCGGCGTCCTCATCACGGTATATCTTAGCCAATCCCGACACCCCCTACTGCGAGGTAATTGTGAGGAATTCCCTATAACACTATCGAAGGTCATTCCATCGTCTTGGAAATTATCACCTGACCAGAGCGAGCTACCTCCTTCAATACCCCCGATCCAAGAGTGTGGATGAGCTTCTCGATGCGCTCGTGGTCCCCATATATCTCGGCGATCAGAGCTTTACCCGCAACCTGTAGGACTCTCCCTCCAACCTTTTCAATTTCCTCGAGAACCCTGCCGCGCTCCTCCTCGCTTAGTTGCTTCGTCTTTAGAAGAGCTATCTCCCGCACTATGCTCGTCTTCTCCTCCAGCTTCTCTACATCGATGACCTGCGTCAAGCGGAGGAGCACTTGGCGGAGGAACTCAGCCGTGCGCTCATCCGAGTTAAACATCAATATTATCCTTGCCAGGCCCGAGGGCTCTATGCCAACGGTGATGGAATCTATATTCACTTGGCGACGCATGAAAGATCGACATATTCGCATCATCATGCCCGGCTCATTTTCACAGAGTACGGAGAAAATGTGCGTTGGCATCTGAATCACCTATGTCAGCATCCTATCTATTCTCCCCCCGGCTGGAACCATCGGTAGTACATGCTCCTCTGGATCTATTACTATATCTAATACAGCTGGCTTCCCGCACCTCAGCGCCTCCTCCAATTTTGGAGCTATCTCGCTCGGACGCGTAACCGTTTCGCCCCAAGCTCCATAAGCCTCCGCCAACTTAGCGAAATCCGGGGTCTCTCCGAGATCGACAGCAGAACGGCGCTTGTCGAAGAATAAATCTTGCCACTGCTTGACCATTCCCAAGTAGCGATTGTCCAATATGCATACAACCACTGGGATATCGTTATCCACGGCTGTGGCGAGTTCCTGAGAGTTCATTAGGAAACTTCCGTCACCGGCCACATCTACAACATCACATCCCGGGCGGGCCACCTTCGCCCCGATCGCCGCCGGAAAACCGAACCCCATGGTTCCTAGGCCCCCGGACACGATGAAGTGTCGCGGTTTTTTGACCTCGTAGTAATGAGCGGCCCACATCTCGCACTGACCAACCTCGGTTGTTATTATGGCCTCCTCACTCAATGTTCTCATTAGTTCTTTCATCACCCGCTGGGGCTTGATCGGCACGTCGTCGTAATCCATGCGCGGCGCAAAATCTTTTCGCATTTTTTTAACACGCTCAAGCCATTGGCCACCTTTCCCGCGCTTCGCCAAGCTTTGGATCCCCTTGATCACCGCCCTAAGCGCAATCTTTGCATCGGCAACTATTGGGACATCGACGCGGACGTTTTTGCCCAGTTCTACCGGATCTATATCTACATGGATGATTTTGGCTCTCGGCGCAAAATGTCTGACATCCCCAGTAGCGCGATCATCGAAGCGCAACCCTACCCCAAAAAGTACATCGCACTCCGTCACGGCTAAGTTGGCGGCCATCCTCCCGTGCATTCCGAGCATCCCAAGGGCCAGTGGGTGATTCTCAGGTATTGCCCCCTTACCGAGGAGAGTAGTCACGACAGGGGCCTGGAGGATTTCGGCTAGTTTCACAACTTCGGTCGCAGCGTTTGCCGAAATAACGCCCCCTCCGGCCAAGATTAGAGGACGATTGGCTTGGACCAGGAGTTCAACCGCTCTGCGTACTTCCTCAGCCCTCGGCCTGACCTTTACCTTCTTTTGGTACTTCACCTTCCGAGGTATTTCGACCTCCGTCTCGGCGACCTGCATATCTTTTGGAAAGTCTATGTGCACTGGGCCTCGCCTTCCCGTCATGGCAATTTTAAATGCAAGCTTGACCTTTTTGGGTATCTCGGAAACGCTACGAATCATGAAGTTGTGCTTGGTAATGGGCAACATTATGCTCATCATGTCCGCCTCTTGAAAAGCGTCCGTCCCGAGAAATGGTTTTGGAACTTGACCAGTAATTGCGATGACTGGAGAGCTATCCATATAAGCGTTTAGAATTCCGGTGACGAGGTTCGTTGCTCCCGGGCCGGAGGTGGCCATGCAAACCCCGGGCTTCCCAGAAACCCTGGCGTACCCATCCGCAGCGTGCGCAGCCGCTTGCTCATGTCTCGTCAGGATATGGCGGATCTCCTTTTCATCGTAAAGAACATCGTAAATGGGAATCGTTGCCCCTCCAGGAATGCCGAAAATATGCTTGACCCTTTCGGACTTTAGCGTCTCTATAAGGATTTTCGCCCCAGACATCTTGGGCATCCCCACCACCAGCCTTAGATTGTTTTAATGTTTTCGCTTATAAATTCGACAATTTCATTTTTGCTGGGTTAAGCTTTTCCTCCCACACAGTCGATTCTTTGGTATCCTAGCGAGTATCGAAACCCTAAACCTACGCCTCCCGCGTCGATCCCAGCCGACCAATTTGGCCGTCTCTTTGATCTTTGCTCCGAGTTCAGACTTTAGTACTGCGGCGCCCTGCCTCGCTAGCTTGACTGAACTCAAATAGAAGTCCAATCCTCCGCGTACGAATTCAACTTTCGACACAAATTCCCGGTGGTCCCTTTTACACTTCTCAAAAAAGTAACTCATCAACCGATCCTTAATTTTGGAGATCCCATCGGATGGCAGTCTTTCTTCCCCCCTAACTTGGAGGATCGCCCCGTAGTACCCGGAACTTATGCGGCTGCAGGTATCGCAGAGCACCCGATTTTCACAAACCTTGATTTCAGCCCTAGCTATTTGACTCCGGATCTGGGATTCGTGGATCTTCCCGCGAGCCAGAACCTCAACAATAGGTCCCGCTGGAGTGAATTTGGGCTCTATTTTGACATCGACCAACTCGGCCTCCTCGACTTTCACGTATCTTACCCGAGTTAGTGCGTATTGGGCCACCCTCAGTTTTGAGATGGTAATCCTCTTAGCAACCTCCAGAAGGGCAGTCGTCGGGTTCTCCGGGTACCACCATCTGCGTTCTACCCTATAGGCACCGCACCGCCCACAGACCTCCACGGTAATCTCTTCTGGCGCGCGAAGCAACGGATTTTCTGAGGCAAAGCACCTCTGGCACATGCCACCTATAAGGGGACCTCCCTCAGTCTCAGGCGTGCCACACTTATAACAAAAGCGCCCCATGTCAACACTACCACAAAACTCATAGCTTTACTATTTGGGCGTGGGGTATGCCTCCAATCCTTATTACGTTCTCAGCGTTCACGAATCCGGCCTTAATTGCATGTTCTACCATGGATCCCACGATATTTGCGATGGTTGCATTTTCTAAGGCCCTTAGGCACTCTTCCACGCTCGCTCTTCTCCCCTCGTAAAAAGATCGCTCGACTTCGAGGATGAAATCCCCCTCCTCGAACTTTTTGCCCAGAAGTTCGTCGTCGCAAATGATGACCAGAACCTCCCCACGAACTCGTTCCACCCTTAAAAGTGGCAACCTACGCGCCCCCGATAGGAGACCTGGCACCGCACGCCTCACACTTCAGCATGTGAATTCGCCCTTGCTTCACTATTTGCGTATCTGGCTTTCCGCACACCGGACAGAGAACGAATTCCTCAACGTAGCGGTTCACGCGGTCTTGAATAGTAGATTTCCCGAATTTGCCTTGGAAAACTCCGCGAGATCCCTCCAAGTTGCCGGCCGTTCCGAGCTCGCGCAGGAGGTACTTCATCAACTTGTCCGCTCTCCTATTTACTGCGCCCGCTATTTCCCCTAGGTTGCGAAGCACTGTGCGATTGCCCATCACGACGACATCCGGCTCTGGGACCTCAAAGCGATCCTTGCTAGATTTCACTTTAGGTATCTTCTCCAGGGCCAAGTCCAGCAACTTCTCGTATTCTCGGTCTTGCAACCTTCTCACCTTAGACGCTTAAACCTTCCAGCTTTTGGCTCATATATCTGCCCCTCTATCAACAACATGTACAGTGCATCCTCAGCTTCCTTTCGGGAGATATCAAGGTCTGCGGCTACGTCCGTGACACTGGCTCCTTCCTCTCCCTCGAGCTTCTCTACAGAAAGCAACGCCTTTTTCTTCAGCTCCTCCGGAACTTCGGGAAGGGGCAGCTCCTCGAGTTCCTCCACTTCCCCCACTGCCTGCTCTCTTTCGGGGGGCTCGGCAGATTGGATCCCCGACCTTGGCTCGGGCCTCAGCAACCTACCCTCGGCCAGGAGCTTCTTCCGCGCGTATAAGATTTCAAGCTCCCGCACGAGTTCCCAGTTTGGGTCCTCAACCCGCCTGATGACCTCGGGAACCACGTGGACCTCGCCATCATACTCCCGGACCCTCCCCACGACTTCGACGAGATCTCCCACCTCAAATCTAGTCATGCGTCTTACATCCTCTCCCCATGCCTTCGCTCGGATGGTCGCACTTCCATCGTCGAGCCACATCGCAGCGTATCCCTCATCATCGCGGACGAACTTATCAACAATTGTAGCAATCAGGTGCGCTCGCAGAACTTTCTCCCCCAGGGAGTAACCAAATGTCCCGGGGCCTCCTCCGACGGGGGAACGTACTTGCCGCCGACTAAATCCTTTATCTTGAGCTTATAAGCCGTCGATCGCATCATCAGATAATATTCAAAGTAGCGATTTAACTCTACCGTCGGAATTCACCTTTGTAGGGGGAACCTTTGCCGAGAAAATATAAGACCCGTCCAACAAAATTTCTCCAAAGCCGGGAGCTCCAAGCTTCCAAGTACAACTACAGCGGGTATGGGTATGCTTCGTCTCAAGGGGCCGTTCGGGGAGCGTTTCGTGGAGGTGATCGGGGGGAGGATGGAGATAAGAGGTGTTGAAAAGCTCATCGAGGAACTTGGGGAGATCGATGCAAGATTTGGGACGACGACCCAAATTTTTGATGCCTCCCGGGTGGCCGGAAAATTGCACCTATTTCACTCAGCTCGCCTAGCGCTCATTGCCCATTCCGCTGGGAGAAATATTACGAACTCCCTAACCATCGAACTTCTCTGCTGGGCGGCCGGAACTGATCAAATAGACCAAGCCCTTGAGAGGGTGGGGGTGCGAAAAAACACGGGCTCCGTAGCCCTCTTGGTGCTGGGAAAAAACGAAGAGGGGGTCTCGGGAGCAATTAAAGAGGCCCTGGAAAATCTGAAGATAAAGCGGGAAGATAAAGTGCTGGGGATAAATCCCGAGAAGACTAGTAAACTGGCGGAAGTTTTTTCCATCTCCGAACGAGAACTTGAGACATCGGACATCCAGAAACTCGTGCTCGAGAGAATGGCCTTGCTAGCCACTAGACATTAGGGATTTTCATTCCTCAAGTGGCGGAAGTTTGCCCCTGCCAGCGGCTATTTTCTTCAAATTCTCAATCCCGAGCTCTGGGCCCCTCACAATGAGATAATCCCCTGGGAGTATGGTGACCCTGTCGGCGGGATTAAAGATGTATTTCTTCCCCCTCTTTACTGTGAAAACGTCGACGCCTGTTCTAACCTCTAAGTTCAACTTCCCGAGCGTGTGCCCCGCTAGTGGAGATCTCTTTGATACTCGCACCTTACCTATCTGCTCCTCCGCCTCTTCGAGAGCGCGAGCGAAAACAGGATGTAGTTCGACCCCGTGTAAGATCACATCGGCTATTAGGTCTGCAGAGTTGGAGATCTTTTCCATATACTTTACAAATTGAAGGACGCTGTTCAATTTTCCCACGTCCTTCTCCCTCTTCGCGGCCCGCAAAACTGCCAGCGATAGCTCATAGTTGAGTCCGTCGAATACCCCCTCGAGCTCCCTAACCTCCTCGGCTACCTCCCTCGATCTGAACAGGACGGCGGAGTAAGCCATATCGACCATCGAGCTACTTAGGTCTCGCATTCGAGCCAACGCATCCCTGAGCTTACGGAGCCTCCTGCCGAGCGATCTGGGCTTCCACGGGACCCCTGCCATCTCATGCAAAATTTCGATTCCTTCCTCGGGACCCTTGGCGACGAGCAAGTCTTTCCCCCTAATCCTCGTGTTCTTCGCTGGGGGTACGAGCCAAGAACCGCGACGCTTCAGCGCCAAAATCCACACGCCAATTCTGGATGGCAACCTTAGGTTGGAAAGGATCTTACCATCGAGACTCGATCCTCCCCCGACCTCCACCACATCCGTTCTCTCCTCGGTTTCCATCAGCGCTGTCTGGATCACCGGATGTATCTCTATGTCGCGGAGCACTAGGTCGACCATTTCCTCCGTCGCATTGGAGATTGTCTCGGCTGCATTTGCTATCTGCAGGACCCCGGTCATTTTCTCAGCGTCATCGGTGCTCCGCACAGACATGGTAGCGAGTATCCTAATCTCATACATCAACTCGTCCATCTTCGCCTCGAGCTTGCGTACTTGCTCAGCTATCTCTTTGTCTTGGAATTGGAGTGCCGCATATGCCAAGTCGATCATCGTGTCCGACACATCCTTCATTTTCGTCAGGAGTTCTCGGACACTCTTAGGCTCGTACTTGATTCTCGACATGCTATTTACACACCTATTATTTGAATAGCGGATATTAAACATATCACGCCCAAGACATCCACGATCGAGGTAACCACAGGGATCACGACGTTATCGGGATCCAGCCCCTTTCTGAAGGAGATGAAAGCTATAGCTATGGTCATCAGCATCACAGCCACCGTGAGAACCACCCCTGCCATCAAAAAAGATGCTGAGAATTTCGCGGCCTCTAAAGGCGTAGCTCCAAAGGCGCCGGCGAGGAAAAAGAAAAGTACGGAGGCAACCGCAAATATCGTTATACTCGATCCCGCAGACGCCGCAACGTTCATCCGCAGCACCGCCTGCCCCCTGATCCTCGGCTCAACAGCGCCCAGATGGAGAGCGGACGAAATCCTAGCTCCCAAAATACTTCCGATATTTCCGCCGAGACCGTTTATGGTCGGAACCATCATCAGAGCCACGAAGCCGAGCCTCTCGACGTTAAGCTCCAAGAAGAGACCGGCGAAGAGACCTATCATTGCGCATGCCAGCAACACCGGGCAACTCTCCGCCACTATCCTCTTAAAGTTGTAGACAGTCACGCGATCCCCTCCACTATTATTAGCGCCAAGAGGATGCACCAGATCACCAGAAGGTCGCTGATCGCCGCCATAACTGGGCTGGTAATGTTGTCGGGATCCCATCCGCGCCTGAAGGCCAGAAACGCCACCGCCACTGTCAGAAAGATGGTGACCATGCTGGAGAGCAGTCCCGCGATGAGTGCGATTCCGATGAACATCCACAGAGGCATCGGCGTTGCTCCGGTCAAGGGTGTCACAAGGTAGGCAAGCACGCCCACGCTCACGGACATGAGGACGGTCAGAAGAATCGCGGAAATGAGGTTCTCCTTGAGCTCCGGATCGAGGGAGAATCTGGGCTCGATTATGCCCCCGTGCAAGGCGGTTCCCAGGCGCGAGGCGAGGCCGCCGCTGATGTTCCCCCTGAGGTCGAGCATGGGCGGAACCATCACCACAAGGCCCGATAGACGCCTGAAGTCGTCCTCCATCCCCCCGAGGCCCAGTCCAGATCCGATCTGGACGAGCAAAACGAAAAGGAGCACTGGAATGGTCTGCCGCATTATCCCCCCGATCGTCATCTCAGCCATCTCGACCCCCAAGGGGTTTTAAACGGCTTTCTTTTTATGATATCTGGCTCCGAGACAACGGCGAGCGAGATTTTTGCTATCACGTGTAAAGGGGAATGGGTACTGCGATGATTGTAGTCCTGTGCGGTCCCCCCGCATCTGGAAAGTCAACGATAGCCCGCGAGCTCGCGCGTAGGCTCAAGGGCTCTAAGGTAATCACGTCCGACGAATTCAAAAGGAAAACCTATAAGCATGTGTTCGAGGAGGCGGAGAGGCTAGCGGGAAAAGTCAAATATCTAATCCTCAACGGGACCTTCTACAAAAGGGTCTGGCAGGAGAGGGCGAGGGAAATAGGGAGGGAGAAGAAGGAGAGAGTCCTCATCGTCAGGATTACTTGCCCGCTGAAAATCTGCGTGGAGAGGAACAGGAAGAGGAAGAACCCCATCCCCGAGAGAGTTGTTCGAATCATTCACCGCGAATTCGAGGAGCCGAGAGCGGACACAACCATCGACACGAAAGACACGAGCCCAGATGATGCGGTGGAGACCATCATTGCGGAATATTGGAGAAATAAAGAGGTCGATGGAGAAATATAAGCGTCGGCCCCCATCCCCCCCTTGCGGAAGGGGCCTTCTCGCTGACAAAGTTAAACCAAGATTATCATAATTTGTGCAATTTTTGGCGCAAGTGCAGGGGGTGGGATTTGAACCCACGAAGGCCTACGCCACGGGGTCCTAAGCCCCGCTCCTTAGACCAGGCTTGGATACCCCTGCCCATTTACAGTGTTCTCCCGGGCGGGGATTAAAAATTTGGCGCTGGGCTTGCAAAGCCCTCGGCGAGAAAGCCCCGCACCTCAGTGCTGGGATGAATCGCCACAAAGCCCAAATAGTAAGGAAGTGCATCGGGACGTGGTGGGGGCCCTGAACATGGACGCCGTCCACAACGGAGGGCGCGTCAACGGGGTGATGGCACACCCCTTGGAGGCTCGGGCATGAGCCTCCAAGAATCCCCCGACTTTAGTCGTGGGGAGTGTCAACACCAGAGCAAACAGTTTTTAATAGGTTCCTCAAAGTATGAAAGGGAGGGCGCTGGAATAGCTTCCTCTTTTCAATCATTCCCTGGTCACCGCCAGGTGGTCGCCCTCCCAATTAGATGCGAGAAATTTGGTATTCCACGTCACAGTCCACCAAACTTTCCCCTACCGAAGATGTCGGCCCGGCGAGCCATCTTCTCGTAGGTTATCTCCTTCTTTGCCTCCTTGTAGCACCTTCTACAATACCACCTACCAACGCGCTTCTTTGCGCACTTCCTGTGGACCTCCATATCGCACCTCGAGCAACGGACGGTTGGGGGAGAAAGTTCCCCACCGCACACTGGGCATTGGACCACTTAACCACCCAAGAATGTACCAGATTTCAAAACTATAAGATTGGGCATCATCGGCCTAGCCCCCAAGCTGATAGGCCTCATCTCTGGCTTTTCTCCACCGGGACGAGGTGAGTAGCCGAAAGACCCTTGGGAATTCTAGGGCTCTCATCTCGATAGAGCCCATATGCGGCGAAAAGCGCGATCAAACTGAATGCAAGTGTCAGGTAGAGAGCCCATCCGGGAGAGGCCCCGGGGGATAGGTCCAGTAGAAACGTCACCGAACTCACTATGCCAAGCACGGCCCCAAGCGCGCCTAGCCCCGCATCCATAAGGGGCCTGCGCGACTCTATACTTCTGGTCCTGAAGAACTCATAAGATATCAACGCACCCACCATTGTGATGATCCCCCCGACAAAGGCGACGTTCCCGTGCCACGAGGATAAGGGATTTCTCTCCACGGGGGGGATCACCTCCCAAGGACCTAGCGTGCCGATCGTTATGAACAAACCAGCGAGAAAAAGGATCGCCTCAAACCTCACCGTGGTCCTGACGGCCTCTGGCAAGAGTGCACCCCAAGAATTATGGGATACTAGGACATTTAAATTTTTTAGCTCGCCGCGCGAAGTTCCGCCAAGTCTGGGGTGGAGGCACCCCTAGCTCTCTTTTATCCTCAGCCCATTTTCATCTCGTCGAGGTTGGAAATGCCATGCCCAGCTGTCGGGCCAAATGAATAATCGCAAAAAGCTAGTGCGCCCTGAAGAGCTGGTTCGCGGAAAACGGAGCGCGCAAGATCGTGATGGACGAGAGGATCCCGGTCAGGCAGCGGGTCCAGTTCCTCAACAAGATCCCGACGGAAGGAGCCCAGTCTAAAAATTCAACACCCAGCGCTATTCCCCTTTTATTCTTCAACCCTTTCTATCCGTATAGTGTCTCCACTCTTAACCTTTTTGAAGACCTTTGGGTCTCCCCTGATCTTTCCGAAGACATTCACGGGGTCGGCCGGCCTTATCTCGCCTGCCCTGCTTATAGGGGTCGGCCCGAAGAAGATGCAGAATCCCCGCCCGGGAGGCCAGTAGCCTATGTCTCCGACCTCAACGATCTCATGGGAGTTCTCCTCAACCAGCCTGACAGGGATTGAGAAGTATACCTCGTCGCCCCACGTATTCGCCCTTGCCTCTACGGGAAGCGCCTCCCATACTGCCTCAACTGTCTTAGGGGCATCCTCCTCCAAGAGGTCGGCTTCTACTTCCCCTATTTTCTCGCTTATTATCTTGATCCTTTTGGCCATAGTCCGTAGCACCTGTTGGCCGCCTCTCAACTTCCATCCTCTCTTCCTTCCCCTCCCTTCTCCTCACAGGAGTGAATAGTGGGTATTTCAAGGCACGGCAAAAGTATTCGGCAATTTATGCCCTCGGTTGAAACCGGGGGCTTTCCCGCCGAGGGTTGTAAAAAATCATCTTCGAGCTCCATGCATATCACCTTAAACTTTCCTCAAGCCACTTTAAATATTCGGGCGAACCTCGCTCGATGGGGAGGACCAAAACTTCCGGCACTTCGTAGCTGTGCAGCTCTCTGATGCGAGCGATCAAACGCTTCATTTTTGGTTGTGAGGTTTTCATCAGGAGCCACGCTTCTTCCGCACGTTCGATTTTCCCATGCCACCAATAGGTCGAATATACTCGAGGCACAACGTTGACGCATGCCACGAGTTTTTCGGAGACTAATTTCTTTGCTAACCGCTTGCCTTCGGCCTTATCTTTTGTTGTGGTCAGAACGACGTAAAACCTAGACAATTCATCCCCAGAGGTTTTAAGTCCCGCTGCGAGTTAAAAGCTTAGGGATTCGATGAGCCAGTGCTGTTCAGAATAAACACCGTTGCCCAAGCCTTTAGCCCATCGCTACCGGCAGATGGCGACCCCTCCATCGCCTGATGCATCTGCACCCGTCGTAGGAGAAACTAAACGTGTAACAGAAGTCCCGCACGCTCTTGAGTGGGCCGGGAAGCAAAAGTTAAAACCTTATTTGAAACAAGGTGGAGACTAGCTGGGGGGAGGAAGACGGCGGAGGCTTCGACCGAGGAGGACAAAGTCGAGACTATCGATGCTTACTGTAGCAAGTGCGGTCGCGTGACCGTTCACGTGTTCGAGCGCGAGCTCCCGGACGGCGGACGCCTCTACAGATGTTTCTGGTGCTCCAGCCCCATAACTAGGCACTAACAGTCAAATCATCACGCTGGATCGCGTTAACGAGCCTTTGGATTTTATCTAGCACCTTGCACTCGGCGATCTCCCGGAGACACCCCAAAAGCGGTGAACTACCCCCAGCTTTTGCAGGGGGCTTCCT
>JAGGTB010000015.1 GCA_021163965.1 Hadesarchaea archaeon
ATAAATTTCCGTGAGGAATTTAGGTGTCAGGAAAAAAATTCGGCTACGGAGATTTCCTATCCCCTTTCACTTGGAGATACGGTAGCCGCGAGATGAGAGAGATATTTTCCGAGGTTAACTACCGAGCGCTCTGGAGGAAGATATGGGTCTCCTTAGCCGAGGCCCAATTCAAATACGGGTTGATCTCAAAGGAGGAGCTCGCCGACCTGAAATCCAAGGCTGGCCCCGAACACGTGAACATCGACCGAGCCCACGAGATAGAGAAGGAAATCCGCCACGACCTCATGGCAGAAGTCAAAGCCTACGCAGAGCAGTGCCCCATCGGCGGGGGGAAGATACACCTAGGGGCAACTTCCATGGATGTCGAAGACAACGCCGATGTCCTGAGGATAAGAGCAGCCCTCGACCTCATCCTGACGAGGCTCGTAAATTGCCTGGATTCCCTCTCCGATGAGATCCTCAAGTACAAGGGGTTGCCGTGTATGGGGTGGACCCACCTCCAGCCCGCGGAGCCAACCACGCTGGGTTACAGACTCGCGGCTTACGCTCAGGACCTCCTCTCCGACATCCGCATAGTGGAGCACCTACTGAAGAACTTCGTGAAGGGAAAGGGCATTAAGGGCTCGGTCGGAACCTCGGCGAGCTTTCAGATGTTGCTCGAGGGGAAGGGTAAAGCGGCCGAGCTGGAAAAACAGGTCATGCAGAAGCTAGGGCTGGAGGCTTATCCAATAGCGACTCAGACGTATCCCAGAAAGCTCGACTACTTGGTCCTATCAACTTTGGCCAGCATCGCACAGAGCGCCCACAAGTTCGCCGTGGACCTGAGACACCTGCAATCGCCAGCCTATGGCGAGATGTCGGAGCCTGTGAAAGAAAAACAGGTGGGTTCATCCGCAATGCCGTCGAAGAGGAACCCGATAACAGCAGAGAGGATGTGCTCGCTCGCGAGGTACGTCGCAAGCTTGCCAAGGATCGCCTGGGAAAACGCCGCGCAAACGGTTTTCGAGCGGACTCTAGACGATTCGGCAAACCGCAGACTCATCATACCGGAGGGATTCCTAGCAACAGACGAGTGTCTCCTGCTCTACAACTACATCGTCCGAGGGTTGAGAGTCCACACAGCCATCGTGAGGAGAAACCTCAGGAGATACGGGGGCTACGCGGGCATCGAAGCCATCTTAGTGAAGCTCGTGGAGAAGGGTGAAGACCGGCAGAAAATGCACGAGAAATTGAGGAAGATTTCGTTCAAAGCTTGGGAGAGATTAATGAGCGGAGAAGAAAACCCATTACAATCCCTGCTCGAAAAGGACGAGACAATCCGATCGAAGCTGGACCCGGAGGAAATTCGCGAGCTACTGGACCCGACGCGGTACGTGGGGGATGCCGAGGAGCGATGCGAAAAATTCGTGAAAAAAATCGTTCGACCGGTCTTGTCAAAGTATGAAGACAGGCTCACGAGAAAAGTTGATGTCAAGTTCTAAGTCTGGTGCTTCGTATGACCATAATGAATGGAAAAGCTCTAGCGGAAAAAATTAAGAAAGAAATCGCGGAAATCGTGAAATCAAAAAACGTTGCCCCGCGCATCGCGACAGTATTGGTGGGGGAGGATCCCTCTTCAAAGACCTACGTGAAACTGAAAAGAAAGGACTGCCAAGAGGTAGGCATACATTTTGAAGTCCACGAGCTCCCGGAGATGACATCGGAAGAGAGGCTACTCGAGCTTATCGATGAACTAAACCGGAGAAACGACGTCCATGGGATAATTGTCCAACTTCCCTTGCCCGAGCACCTAGACAAGAGGAGGGTGATATCCCGGGTAGAGCCAGCGAAGGATATAGACGGCCTGCACCCGTACAACGTCGGGAAGCTCTGGCTCGGGATGTACGACCTCAACCGTGATCTCCTGCCGTGCACGCCAAAGGGTATCCTAAAACTCATCGACAGCTACGAGATAGAGCTCGAGGGCAGGAGAGCTGTGATAATCAATAGAAGCGACCTCGTCGGAAAACCCCTCTCCAAACTGCTCCTAGACAGAAATAGCACCGTCACCCTGTGTCATTCGAGAACCCGGGAGATAGAGAAGCATACCAGAATGGCCGACGTGCTTGTCAGCGCGGTCGGCAGGCGCCCCCACTTTGTTGTCACTGAGGACATGGTGAAGGAGGGGGCAGTCGTGATCGATGTGGGCACGAACTACGTGGAGGGAAAGCTCTGCGGAGATGTAGACTTCGAGAGGGTGAAGAGAAAAGCCTCCTACATAACACCCGTACCTGGAGGGGTGGGCCCCATGACGCGTGCGATGTTGTTGCACAACGCCTTGATAGCCAGTGAAAAAATCCAAACAGCTCGGACTAAAGAGAGCTGATCGCTATTCCCCTGACTACATCGGCGACATCCTCGGCCCTGTCAGCCACTTCTTCCATGTTGTCCGCCATTTCCTTCAGTAGCAGGGAGGTCCCCGGCTTCTTTGATTTATCGCACCACTCGATTACTTCTGGCAATAGCGTTTCCGCCCGGAAGTTGTCTATGTCCTCCTCTATCTTTTCGACCTTGTTGGCCAGCTTGATGGTCTTCCGCGGGTCTCTCAAGAGAGAGGAAAAAGCATCACTCACGGATTTGGTGATCTCGATGAGATTGTCGGAGAGGATCCTCAGATCCTTGGACAAATGCTTATCCTCGCAGATCCTTTTGATCTCCCCCATGGGAATCAAAGCGGCCTTCCTAGCAGCCGCCTTTGCGTTCTCGGCGATATCGTCGGCGGTCAAAACTAGCCTTACTATCTCATCCCTATTTATCGGGTGAAAAATGCCCTTGGAGAGTTCCTCAAGGATCCTAGCTTTAACCTCATCAGCTTTCCTCTCGCTTCTGCTGGTTCTTTCCGAGGCCCTGATCATCTTCCTCCTATCGGAGGTGCACAAAAAATAAATGGTATTTTTCATCTCTTCCACTGTTTTTAAAATTTTGTGTATGTGCTCCTCACAGAGCCCAAGGACTTCTTTCTCCTTCTCCCTGCCGATCCAGACCAGCGAACTACCGGATCTAAACACCCGATCACCTAGGCACATAGATTTGTGTTGGTGCCCGATATAAACTATTTCATTGAAAAAATCAATTATATCCCCATAACCCAACTGAGCAACCAGTACACGCTACCGCTTATCAATGCAGCGGCGGGGATTGTGAGAGCCCAGAAAATCAATATCCTGCTGGTGGTCTGCCTGCTTACCCCAGCCATCCCCCTCATTGCCAAACCAACGCCGATGATCGAGCCAATGCTGCTGTGGGTAGTCGAAATGGGAATTCCAAAGCCCACGAGAAACGTCGGGACAACTGTGAATAAAAAGACCGTCAGGGCATTTGAGTACTCGGCCGCCGCCCCACTCAGCGGATCCAACCGCGTTATCCTGTAAGCGGAGGTCATTATCACCCTATAGCCCCACGTAAACCCGCCCACCGCTATCCCGAGAGCCCCAAGAGCGGCGAGAAGGAACATGACCGTCCCAGTCGGCGTCCCACCAGTAAGTTTCTGCGTCGGGGTAACAAAAACACCCGTGGAATTGGCCATGTCATTGGCGCCGAAGGCGAAGGCCGAGAAACACAGCGCGATGATGAGGAGATATCCCAGGGACTTCTCAGCCTCGAATTTCCCGTGTGTTTTCTTAAGCGCGAAGACAACGACCGCCGAGAAACCCAAGGATGCGATCAAACTACTAGAAATGCTTAAGAAAGCCCCCCATTTCAGAACTTCCTTGAAGACAGAAACGAGGGTCCCAAAGGAGAGAAAGAAAATCAAAATATATATCATCATCAAGTTACTCCTTTCGCTTCTCGGCTTTTTGAAGTAGCGCTGGAAGAGGTGAAAGAGACCCCAAGCCACGAAAATCGAGAGGAGAGGAGAGGCCACCATACTAATGACAACCATGGCGAGCTTTCCCCAGTTTATGTATGAAAAACAAGCGACGACGCCGAAGCCCAAGACTCCTCCAATGGTAGAGTGGGTTGTGGACACGGGGATCCCCGCCCAACTGCTGAATGTGACCCACAGGCAAGCAGCCAGCACGGCAGAAAAACTTCCTGCAACGACGACATCCGTATCCAGTTCTTCCCTAGGGATAATTCCCCGATCCACCGTCTTCATCACGAACGGACCAAGTAAGATCCCCCCTATTGCTACAAAGATCACGAAAAGCAAGAGCGCCTTCTTCATCGATACAACGCCAGCGCCGACTGCGCACTCAGTAGGATTTGCGGCGTCGTTTGCTCCCAGACACCAGGCCATGTAAAACGCCAAGAAAATACCGACAACGTAGACTAACAGTTCAATCACTCAGGTACCTCCGGAGTCCTCTACCCACGGTGATAGTTTGGTAAACGGCCACCGCTGGGGACCTACTCACAATTTCAAACCTCCTCGGCCCACACGTGACCTTTTTTCCACATTGAGGGCCCAAATGTCCTCATTTTCTTTTCCAACGGATTTAATAAATGTTTCTCCGAGAAAAGCGACTTTAAACCGTTTTCAGTGCCAAAAATACTTTTAAACCCGTCAAGTCTCAAAATTTGCTTCAAATTTAACCTTTTTCACTCTTGCTCCTTTTCAAATGATCCATCACCAGCCGATATCGCTCTTCGTCCATTAAGTTTACATCGCACAGATATCTCACCACATCTGAGATCCTGATGCACGCGTGAAGATCTATACCGTGCTCCTCCAGCACCTCGCGGGCACCCTCCTCCCTGTCGAGGATCACCGCAGCGTGCTCGACCTCTCCGCCCTCATTCCTTATTGCCTCCGCCGCGTCGCAGATGCTCCCCCCGGTAGTCACGAGATCGTCTATCAAAATGACCCGATCCCCTCGCTCGAGCAGACCCTCCACCCTCTTCATTCCGCCATGCATCTTTCTCTCCTTCCTAACGAACAACAGGGGAGAATTGAGCTTATAGCTCACCAGTGCGGCAAGTGGAAGTCCCGATATCGGCACCCCAGCAAGCTTGTATTTCTCCTCGCCGATCTCCCGCTTAATCATATCCACGCACATTTCAGCAAGCTTG
Organism: Hadesarchaea archaeon; assembly: GCA_021163965.1. GTDB lineage: Archaea > Hadarchaeota > Hadarchaeia > Hadarchaeales > JAGGTB01 > JAGGTB01. The sequence goes on from JAGGTB010000015.1 coordinate 5,053, forward strand.
TCAAATACCTCAGGGTGAGAATACACGAGCCTGAGGTCGATGTAATACGGACTCTTCTTCCCAGAAGTCAAAGTGAAATCGCCGAACTTGAGTGCCCCCACCCTGCGCAGGGAAATCGCCACTTCCTGCCAAGCTTCCTCGGCCCTTACCTTCGGGATTGGACTCAAGTCTTACACCCCTCGTTGATCGCGTCCCTCATCCTCTTAGCTACTTTGCCCGGCTCCTCCGATTCGTATATCGCCCTTCCGACTATCTCGAAGTCCGCGCCGTTCTTGATCGCCTCTCCGGGCATGGCCCCCTGAGCCCCGACCCCCGGAGTCAGGATCAGTAGCCTCTCGCCAACCCAGGATCTGAGTTTTCTCACTTCATCAGGCCTCGTCGCCGGTCCTATGACCCCAGTAGCGCCGATATCTACCGCTAACTTCGCCATGCGCTCCGATGCCGGCTCGATGAAGGCTTCCGCTCCCGGGTGGGACATGTTTGGGACCACTATAACCCCCCTGTCGCCTTTCTCCTCCGCCACCTCGACCACGGCCTCCATGCTGTCCCGACCAACGAAGGCGTGGACAATAACGGCATCGGCGCCAGCGTCATACGCGAGATGCGATATCTTCCGACTTATGTGCGGCACGTCGGCAATCTTGAAGTCCGCAATTACCGGTAGCCCGCTGCCACTCCGAATTTCCCGGAGGATCCCGATTCCAGTTTCCAAGACCAACGGATAGCCGACTTTAACTGCGGAGAGATAGTCCGAAACTTCCGACAGGAGCCCTGCGATCTCCCGCGAAAGAGCAGTAGCTTCGGCGGGCCCACGCAGAACGTCAAGAGCTAAAATGAGCCTCGAGTCGTTTTCCTCCGCCTTTTTTAGCATCTCCCTCCGAAATTTTCCCCCGACCATGCGTAAAACCTCAAAACTGCGATAGTAGTTCCTCTTCCCCGGTTATCCTCTCGCAGTACGCGCATCGGAGGGCAATGGGGGCCTTACTGACCACCCGAAACTTCGGGACTACTGGCTCCGAGGCGTTCGTGATACACCCTGGGTTGGAGCACTTAACTACGCCCTCGATGAACTCAGGAAGCTCGACCCTCCTCTTTTCGACGATCTCAAAGTTCCGGATGATATTAATCGTGGCATCTGGCGCCACCAATGCGATCTTGTTCAACTCCTCCTCCGTCAACTCACGATTTTCGATCTTGACCACATCCTTCTTCCCGTACTTTTTGCTAGGCACATTCATCAGAAAGGAGATGACTACATCGGAACGCTCAGTTATGCCGAGAATCCTCAACACGATCCAGGCTTTTCCGGGGGATATGTGATCGATCACCGTTCCGTTCGCTATCTTGCTGACCCTCAGTTCCTTACCAGCTCCCCCCACGCTAAGCCCTCCCGAGCAGTAGTGAAAGAAGGGCCATCCTGACCACCATTCCATAGAAGACCTGATCGAAGTACTTTGCGTGAGGAGTAGTATCAACCTCGGGGGATATCTCATCCACCCGAGGCAGGGGGTGTAAAATGCGGAGTTCTTTCTTCGCATTCTCGAGCGATTTCAACCCGATTTTGTACGTGCCTTTTACTTTCGCATACTCCGCCAAATCCGGAAACCTCTCTTTCTGGATCCTCGTGACGTACAGGATATCAAGCTCCGGAAGGACCTCCTCGAGATCCGAGGTTTCCACTATCTCCCTACCGCTAGCGGAAATATCGTCGACTATCTCCCTCGGCATCTTCAGAGCCGGTGGCGCCACTAGGAAAAGTTTGTTCTCGAATCTCGAAAGAGCGTAGACTAAGGAGTGAACCGTGCGACCATACTTCAGGTCCCCAACAAGTCCAACGTTGAGGTTTTCGAGTCTTCCTACCGTTTTCTTTATCGTGTACAAATCGAGTAACGTCTGAGTGGGATGATGCCCAGCGCCATCCCCCGCATTGATGACCGGCACCTCCGCCACCTCTGCCGCTAGCCTCGCCGCTCCCATTTTCGGGTGCCGGAGGACTATCACGTCGCAATATTTTTCCACGGTCCTGACAGTATCGGTGAGGGTCTCCCCTTTTGCTACTGAACTTATCTCGGGGTACGCGAAGCCTATGACGCCGCCGCCGAGCCTCTTCATGGCGGACTCGAAGCTTAACCTAGTCCTAGTGCTCGGCTCGAAGAAGAGTGCAGCCATTATTTTGCCCCTCAAGAGATCCGAGCGCCCTTTTCCCCTGGCAAGTGGCTCAAACCTATCGGCTACCTCAAAAATTTGAAATATCTCCTCGTTCGACAAGTCTCCCAAGGAGATTATATCTCGATTAGCCAGCCCCAATTTCAGACCTCGAGGAACTATGAGAGTGCGAGATATTAAATATTTGCTCGCTCCAGTTTCTAGGGCATCCGCGTTCTACGGTCTTCGCGCGCAAGCTTCTATAAAAAGCCCGCGAGAACCCCGAAGGAGAGGATCGCCAAGGACTCTTAGACCCCTCTCACATTACCACGATTTATTACTCTGCGGTTACTAGTAGTTGGGAAGCGAATGGAAACTGTGGATCTCCGCCTGGAAAACGCGAAAATCCCCTATCGTGGCTCCCTCGTGAGCGGAGGGGTCGCGATTGCGGACGGCAAACTGGTCGCCATTCGAAAAGGCCCCCTTTTGCCGAATGCCGATGTGAAGATCGACCTCAGGGGGATGCTCCTCCTCCCCGGAGTTATCGATGCCCACGTCCACTTTAGGGATCCCGGCCTGACGTGGAAGGAGGACTTCGCAAGCGGCTCCATGGCAGCCGCTGCCGGGGGAGTCACGACGGTCTGCGACATGCCAAACTGCATCCCCCGAACGAACTCGCTGAAAAGATTCACGGAAAAAGTAGAGATCGCCGGAAAAAAATCATACGTGGATTTCGCGCTACACGCAGCGTTGCCGAAAACCAAAGAAGAGGGAATTAAGCTCATGAAGACCGGAGCTGCATCTTTCGGCGAGGTGTTCACTTACTCCGAGGGGGATGCCGCCATCCGCAATTTCTTGGACCTCGGCCTGACCATCTCAGTACACGCCGAAGATCCGAGGGTGCTGGAGAGATTCAAGTCCAACGGGAACGGGATCGAGGAGTTCATTCGGAGTAGACCAAGAGAAGCGGAGATCTCGGAGATTTCCCGCCTCCTGCCCCTCGCCGAGAATGCCCATATCCACATTTGCCACGTGACCACGAGCGAGTCCGTGGACTTGATTAGGAGAGGCAAGAAGCAAAAGAATAAAGTGACCTGCGAAGTGACCCCGCATCACCTCCTCCTTTCCCTGACTCACCTCCGTAGGCTCGGACCGTACGCCCATGTCCTCCCTCCTCTCAGATCCCCAGCAGACGGGAGCGACCTCTTGAGGGCCCTGAGGGACGGGACGATCGACATCGTGAGCTCGGATCACGCCCCCCATACCGCGGAGGAGAAGGAAAAGGGACAAGCGAATCTATTCGAGGCACCGCCCGGCGTGGTCGGGGTCGAGACGTCACTCCCCCTCATGCTCACGTTGGTCAGAAAGGGGAAATTATCCCTCTTCAGGCTAATCGAGGCGATGTGTACCTCGCCAGCCAAAATCTTCGGGCTCCGCAACGAGTCCGGCGTGCCTAAAGGAACGCTCGAGATTGGTGGCGATGCCGATCTAGTGGTCGTGGATCAGAAGAAAAAGTGGAAACTTAAAGGGAAGGAATTGCACGGGAAGACGAAGTTCACGCCCTTTGAAGGACGCGAGGTAATCGGAATGCCCACCATGACGTTCGTCAGGGGGAAGAAGGTCTTCGAGGAGGGAGAAATAGTTGGAAAACGTGGGTACGGAAAGTTCATCCCGCGTAGCTCATAGACCTAGGGTGCTCCGGATCAAGAGAATAGTGGAGGAGACCCCCACAATCAAAAGCTTCTACGTGAACTGTCCGGAAGTGGCATCCGTCGCCCATCCAGGACAGTTCGTCATGGTCTGGGTCATCGGAACTGATGAGATCCCGATGAGTATCTCCGGGGCTGGAAAAGACGGTGAGCTGAGGATAACCGTCGAAAGGGTAGGCGATGCCACCGAAAGGCTCCATGCCCTAAAGGTTGGCGATCAAATCGGGATAAGGGGGCCATATGGAAACTGGTTCGACCTCTCGGGAGAAAAGCTCTTAATGGTCGGAGGGGGAGACGGAGTAGCTCCGCTGGCCTTCGGGGCCGAAGTAGCATCATCCCAAGGGAAGGAAATAACGGCGATCCTCGGGGCGAAAACATCCTCGGAACTCCTCTTCCGATCTAGGATGGAGGAACTAAGCACCGTCCTCAAGTTGACCACCGAGGATGGATCCGCTGGAGTGAAGGGCCTCGCTACGGATCTCTTGGAAGAAACTCTAAGGGAGAGGAAGTTCGACAGTCTGCTCGCATGCGGACCGGAACCCATGCTGAAGAAAGTTTTCGACATCGCAAAACCCTATCGAGTCCCCGTGCAGATTTCCTTGGAAAGGATGATGAAGTGCGCCATCGGGCTCTGCGGGAGTTGCTGCGTAGGACCATACAGGGTCTGCACCGACGGACCGATTTTCATGGGGGAGCAACTTGAGAGGGTGAGCGAGGAGTTTGGAGTCTTCAAGAGAGATAAGTGTGGCCGTAAAGTCCAAGTAGCGGCCACTCGAAGCTAGTGCGACAGCCCGATTATCTCGCTAATCTTCCCGAATCCTCTTTCCTTCATAAAAGAACGGATCCCCGAGCAAACTTCTTCAAAAACCCCCAGTCCGCGCTCCATTATCCCAGTCCCGATCTGAACCGCTGAGGCCCCGGCCATGAGGTACTCTACCGCATCTTCCGAAGTCACAACACCGCCAGAGCCAATCACCGGGATCCTCACTGCCTCGTAGACTTCGTAAACGAGCCTCACCGAAATCGGCTTTATCGCGGGACCGGAGAGCCCACCTCCTCCATGCCCCAAAATGGTTTTTCCCGTCTCCAAGTCGATCGCCATAGCCGGATAGGTGTTGCTCACCGTGAGGGCATCCGCCCCTGCAGCCTCGGCTGCCTTCGCGACTTCGACGAGGTTTTGGATGTGAGTATTCCCCGGCAACTTCGCCCAGACTGGAATCTTAACCTCTTCCTTCGTTCTCTCCACGACCCCGCCCACGAGATCCGGATCATGCCCTATGATGGAGAGGGTCTCCAAATGAGGACAGGAGAGGTTTAGCTCTACCGCATCGACTTTGGCCTTCTCGACCTCCCTTGCGACGGATGCAAATTCCTCCCCATCGCCCCCGAAAACGCTTGCTATGACCGTGGCTCCACCCTTCTTGGCCTCCCGGAACTCACCGAGGATATCCTCGACGCCGGGGTTTGGTAGACCCATCGCGTTTAGCAGACCGCTGGGAGTCTGAACGACGGTGGGGCCGGGATATCCCTCCGAGGGCTCCCTGCTAACGCTCTTTGAGACCACTGCTCCGGCACCGGCATTCCACACTCGTAGAAGGGACGGGCCTGTGAGCCCCAAAATACCAGCGGCTAAAATCGTCGGATTTCTCAGGCGCAACCTCCCGACGGCCGTCTCCAAGTCACTTCCCATGGTCCAACCACTCTCATCTCTCCCCGCGTTTTATATATTCGCTTGTGAACGCCACGACGACTCTTCCACGAAAGACGCCAAAGTTAAAAGCTAAGCTCCCATAGAGAAGCAGGGAAACGGATGAAACTAGATCCGCAAGTGAGGAAGAGATATCCCGAATTCGAAACTGGCTACGCTGTGGTGAGCGGAGTCACCGTGGAGCAAAGCGTGCCGGGGCTGGAGGACGAAAAGCAGAGAGTGCTCACGGAGCTGAAGTCCAAATACGGAGGAGCCCCGGTCGCCGAGATACCGGAGATTAAGACCTACCGTGCCTTTTTCAGAGCTATGGGAACTGACCCCTCAAGTTATCGCCCGGCTCCGGAGTACCTCCTCAAGCGGGCCCTCGATGACAGATTCCCGAGCATCAATAACCTCGTGGACTCGTGCTTGCTCTCGACAGTCGAACACTGGGTGGTCGTTAGCGCCTACGACTTGGACGAGATCAAGGGAGAGCCAACGGTCGCCCTAGCTGGAGAAGTTGAGCCCTTCGAGCTAATCAACGGGAGAAAGCTGAGCCCTGGACAAGAGGAGGTGGTCCTGCGGGACGACGAGAAGATCATAGCAGCCTATACTCTCGGCGATTCCTCAAAAACCAAAGTTAAGTACCAGACGTCGAACGTCCTGCTGGTCTTCTGGAACGCCCCGGGGATCGGGAGAGAAGCGATGGCAAAAGCCATGGAGACCGCGACCCGATACGCGAGAAAATACTGCGGAGGACACCTCGAAAAAAGCGAGATCCTGTAGGGATCGGATTGCAGACGCACCCGCTAACTTGGCTCGGGATATTCTTCATCCTGCTCGGGGTCGCCTTGGTGCTCATACCCGTGCTGAGGCAGTACATCGACGTAAGTAAAGTCCCTCCTTGGTTGATCTACGTCTACCACTCCGACGGGTTCTACTTCGCGACGTCGCCGATACTGATTCTCATCTCGATAATTTCGCTAGTGATCTTCCTCATCGAACGTGGGGGTTAACACATCCGATCGTCTATTTTGTTCTCCCTTCTCGAAGGCAAAAGGGCGTGAACACCTCATCCCCAAGACCGTTTTGACGGGGGATATAGGCCGAGTCACGAGTTCAGGCTGAAGGCTTAAGGGATAGGTTTTTGACCCCCTCGCCCGAAATTTTACCTATGCAACTTAGAACCAAGGTGATCTTCGGGAACTTCATAGAAGAACTCAAAAAGCTTAATCTCGAGGGAAGAGGGCTACTCTGTTGCAGGAGAGGATTTAAAAACGGGCTCGAATGGCTGGATCTGAAGACGATTAGGATTTCTCCGGAGCCAACGCTTGAAGATGCCGAGCGGTACTGGAGCAATATCGAGGGAGAAAGCTTCGACTACGTTCTAGCGATAGGGGGCGGAAGCGTCTTAGATATGGCCAAGGTGCTCGCGGCGCGCATGACGAATCGGGGGCCAATCGAGAGCTTCATAGGAATCGAACGTATCCACAATCCTCCGAAGCCCCTGATCGAGGTGCCGACGACCCATGGAACGGGGAGCGAAGTGACCAAGTACGCGGTGCTAAGGTTAACGGCAAGAGGAGTCAAGAAGTCTATGGTTTCGGAGAAAATTTGTCCCAAGGTGGCCATCGTAGACCCTCGGCTCGCGCTGGGCCTGCCGAAGGAACTCACCATCTACACTTCAATCGACGCTTTCTGCCACAACGTGGAGGCATACCTGACACCCTTGGCCGATCCCCTCGTCGACCTCGTCTGCGAAAGTGGGTTGAGGTTCTTCTTCGACGGAATAGAGGAAGCCATCGAAAACAAACTGGAGGGGAGAGAAAAGCTCATGCTCTGCTCCCTGCTCGGCGGGATCGCGATAACCAACGTCCAGACTACCCTGATCCATGCGCTCAGCCACGTGTTGGGGGGGAGATATGAGATCCCCCATGGAATGGCGAATTCCCTTTTCCTTAGGGGTTTCTTGGAGTTCTACCGCGGGGACGAGAAATTTGAGAGGCTACAGCGGGAACTCGGGATGAATGTGATGGAGGAGCTCGACGCGTTCTACGAGAGGCATTCCCTAAAGAGGCTCTCGGACTTCATCAGCGAGCGCGAAGCCATAGAGGTGGCCGAGAAAGCCTTCGAGAACAGGAGACTGATGGAAGGCGGGAGAAGGAGACCGAGTGAAGAGGACCTAAAGAAGATCGCTCTGACCTCTTTCTGATCTACGCTCAACGAAAAAGTGGAATGCCTTGAAGTGGAGCAGGAATTCTTTAAACTGAAGGAGATCTGGATTCCCTAGCTCTTCTCCTTTAGCTTCAGGATCGCCTCGGCGATGTCACCCTCCGTTTCCTTGAGCGCCCGTTCCGCGACCTTCCTTTCGACTCCGGCCTGTTCCATCACCAGCTCGATGTCCTCATCACAGATCTCCGGCTTCAAGCTTCGCTCCTGCGCCTCGCCCACGACTTGATACGCGCGTTGCCCAGCCATCTCCGTGAGCGTCACCTGGGCATTGGAGATGACCAGTTCCCTATCGGAGAACCTGATTATGACCTCGCGAACCCCCTCCATCTCCTCTGTCCTTATCCCCATCTGTCTCATCATCCGGCGCATCCTCCGTGGGTCTATGTGTCCTCGGAACATGCTCTACCCCATTCACCATTTCGTCCGGAGAAATAAATCTTGGGACTCGCAGTCGTCGCGCAAAAACCCTTAGCTCACCCTAGCGTCGATGACTACGTGATCGACACCTGGGGAATACCTCTTCACTCTACGCCTCCCCAAGATCTCTACTTTCCTCCCCCTTGCCGCTGCTCGCACCCTAGCTACAGCGCGCTCAAATCCCAATTTGGTAGGAGAAGACTCGTGGTAGTGGATTACTCCGCCTTCGGGCCTGAGGACTTCCATCGCGAGTGGCAGGTACTTATGGGTAACGTGCAACAATCCCATCACAACCCGATCGGCCACGCCTCGCGGGGCGACCTCGGAACAGTCCCCCAAGATCGGCTTGACCACATGCCCGACCCCGTTGAGATCTACATTTTCCTTCAAGTACTCGAATGCCACGCGGTTCAACTCGATCGCGTACACCTTTTCCGGCTCAGCGTTCTTCGCGATGGGAATGCTGAACTGCCCCACCCCCGCAAAGAGATCTACGACCACCTCCCCAGGCCTGACGAGCTTCGGCAACCTCCTCCGC
>JAGGTB010000003.1 GCA_021163965.1 Hadesarchaea archaeon
ATCCCACGGCGATTACTGGCCTCATCTAGTTCACCGTTGGTGTTGCACTTGGACAATATGCACTTTTGGGAGATGTATAACATTTCTTAAAACATTAGGTATCTTCTCACGATCACCTCATCCCATGATCACCACGACTTTGTGAACCTTCCCGTCGTCGAAGATCGGCAGGACGTTCCCCTCGAGCGGCTTTCCGTCGACGGTGACGCTCCGCACCCCGCGGGAGACCCCATCGGGGTTCCTCACCTCGATATCGTAGGTAGCGCCGCGGAAGCACCGCGTGACCCTGAAGCCCGACCAACCCTTCGGGATGCAAGGGTCGACCACCAAGCCCTCGTGACTGGGCCTAACGCCCAAGATGTACTGAGTAGCAGCAACGTAAGACCACGTCGCCGTGCCCGTAAGCCAAGAGTTAAACCCGCGACCAAAGCCCGGGTGTTCTGGTCCCAAAATGTTCTGACAGTAAACATAAGGCTCAGCCCCATAAAGATCGGCATCGTCGTTGCGCACCAACGGGAGGATTTGTCGATAGTAAGTATAAGCGCGGTCTCCCCAGCCCAGCATTGCCGCGGCAATTATGGCCCACGCATGCGCGTGGCAGAAGATACCACCGTTCTCTTTGGCACCGGGGGGATATGTGGTGGTGCCACCGATGCGAGGATCGTATTCTCTGTATGCCGGTGCCATCAGAGCAAACCCGTACTTGGTGTTGAGTCTCCTGTGTGCGCTTTCCATAGCTATCTTTGCTCTTTCTGGTGGCGCAACGCCGCTAATGACCGCCCACGTCTGAGTGTTCAGGGATATCTGCTGATATGTCTCCCTATGCGAGCCGATGACCTTTCCCTCGTCATCGTAAGCGCGTACATACCATGCACCGTCCCACGCGTACTTATTGATGCGGGCGCTCATATCCTCGCGCAGATCCTGGTACCTCTTGGCCTCCTTGTCGTGTCCTGCGTATTTGCAGAGTTCAGACAGGTCGCTCATGACTCGGCAGAAAAACATGGCGGTCCACACGCTGGCAGCTTTGCCGCTGCCGCGATCGGGCTGAAGGGTATCGTTCCAATCCGAGAACCCAATACGGGGTAAACCGTAGATTCCGCGATGAGTATCCGTAAATTTTACTGCTCGCCCGATGTGATCCCAAATTGACTCAGAGCTACCATCTTGATAGGGAACCTTCAGATCCAGAAAATCGAGGTCACCTGTCTCTCTAAGGTAATTGCACGTCCCAAAAATCAGCCAGAGGTGATCGTCGCTAAACCACTGTGGATAATCTGGTTTCTCCGCGGCTAACCCAGAAGCACCTTCTCCAGTAAGTGGGTAGACTAGATGCCACGCATGTCCGTCGAGAAACTGGAGTTTCCATAACATTTCCAAAGTTTTCCGAACATGCTCCGGTGCGGAGTGGGCCACGCCGAGAGTGTCTTGGCTGGAGTCGCGGGTACCCATCCCACGCCCCAACCCCGTTTCGTAGCCCGAGACAAAACGTGACCAATATAAGGTAGCTCGACACTGGATGGGGTTCCACACGTTTAGCATGGCGTTCATTTGAGAATCGGGGGTCTCAACGGAGAGGGTGTTAAGATAACTAATCCAATCGTTGCGTAGCTCTCGGAATGCTTTGTTTACGGCGGCGATACTCTTATATCGCCCAATTATCGAACCTGGATCTGTTCCCTCCTCCTTTGAACCTAGTATAAACACAATTCGACGTTCTGCATTCGGGTGCATATCGATTTCGTGACATAGGGAGCCTATGACGTTGCCCCGCGACGCTAGGGAATTGCTCGGTTCTCCCCTTTCGACTACCACGGGATTGCTCAAATCCCTATACGAACCCACAAATGTCTCCCTGTCTGTATCGAACCCCACCTCCCGAACGCTGGAGGCGAAGAAATAGTCAATGGGCATGGCCTGAGAGACCACCCATATTACTCCATCCCGCATCTCCGCACGCGCTATCTGTCCGCCCCAGTCCAAGTTCGTTTGATCGGTGACAGCATCTGGGAGAGAAAACTCCGCGTAGGTAAAGGTTCGTAATTTCTGCGGCCTGTTCTCGAGGTTACGGAGACTCAGTACCCACAATTCGCATGGAGCGTCGGGCGGGACGAAGTAAAGCACCTCGGACTCAATCCCGCGGTATGTACTTTTAATCTTGGTATATCCCGCGCCGTGGTGGCACTCGTAGGAGTCGAGAGATCGTTTGACCGGTTGCCAGGTCGGGGACCAAAAGTCTCCAGTCTCCATATCTCGTAGATAGATGTACCGACCCGGCTGATCTGCTGGAATAGCGTTATATCGATACCTAGTCACGCGACGGTGGCGGGGATCTCGGTAGAAGCTGTAGCCTCCTCCGGTGTTAGAGACTATCCCCCCGAATCCCCCCCATCCAATGTAGTTGATCCACGGCGTCGGTGTGTCTGGGCGAGTGATAATATATTCCCGCGTTTCCTCGCTGAAGTAGCCGTATTTTCCTCTGCCTTTGCAGTGTTTCGAGATGTGTATTTTTCCACGCGTCAAAACGCTTCCCAAAACTAGAGTGGTTTTTAGTAAAAAAGTATATTATTTGCAAAGGCGCGTCAAATCAGCCATTTGTGGCTTTTGAAAAAAGAAGACCTCGAGTGAAAGTTTTGAGATCCAAGTAAGTAAGACAAACCGCTCTGGATCTCGCACCCCTTAGAGCTCGATCCTCTGCCCAAGTTTCACCCGCTTGACATTCTGGTGGAACTCCTCAAAGGCCTCAGGAGCTTCCGTGTGCACTGGGATTAGGAGTTCAGGAGAAACATCCTCTATCGTTCTCCTCAACTCCGGCCCTCCAGCGTGTCCCGAACAATGAATTTGCGAGTAGGGATAGAGCCCGAAGTGCTTCAGCCAAGCGTCGGCCTTGCGCTTGTCTATCTCCGTCTCCTCATCGAAGGGTTCTGTCACTGATCTTATGTAGATGGACCCTTTCGGCGGCCTTATGTCGATCAAGTTCTTGAGCTCGAAGAAATCGCACCTAAACACGTAGTCTCGAGGAGATTCGCGTATATCCTCTGCTATAACAGCGTTCTCGAGATTCAAGAACTCCCTCTCCCAGTACTCGTAGTCTTGAGCCACTACCTCCTCGGGATAGGACGGATCCCCTATTAACCCCCAGTTCTTCCGCGGGAGATACACGCACACGTCATCGAGCTTGGGAGCGCCACAATCGGATCCCTCCAGCATCTTCAGAAGGTAAGCCTGGCGAAGGCTGACGACTAGCTTGCGGTCGTTCTCCTCCGATGCCCTCAGGAAGGATATCATTCGATCGATGTCGCGAGGGGGAAAGTTCACGACCACGAGTCCCTTTACCCCGCGCATCTCGGAGGTTATCCTCCGCTCGAGTTCGGCCTCGGGAATATCGGTGGACTCGCGAACCCGCGTTCCTTCGCACAGCATCGCATCCACTTCCACATCGGCGACCCGCTCCACAGTCTCCCGGGTTGCCTCCTCCCCACGCCCGTGAAATCTGAAATCCCCCGTGTAGAAGATAGTGCCGGAGGAGGTGTGCAACAGATAGGCGCGGGCCCCAGGAAGGGAGTGACTTACTGGGAAGGCTTCTACCTCTATGTTTCCAATTCTCGCCCTGCTCCCAATTACCTTGAACTTACGGGAACGCTTCGCTTCCTTCCCCTGCAACCGCTTGAATCCCTCCCCCTTTGACTTCGGGACCAGCTTGAAGGTCTCTTTGAGCCTTAGAAACTCCGCGAATCCCGTCGTTGAAGTCACCTCTAACGCCTCAAGGATTCGCTTGGTTACCTCCGAGGCGTAGATCGGGAGATCCGGACGCAAGAAATGAATGTAGGCAGAGTGGTCGGCGTGAGCGTGGGTAAGGAGTACGGCATCAAACGCCAAGTCCGATGGCTCGCGCAATCGGGAGATATAGTCCTCGCGGTAGAGGCCGGGGAGGTCTGGCATCAACCCGAACTCGAACCAGTCTCCAAGGCCGCTCAGCTTCCTCGGCTGTAGAAACTCAGAGAAATACCGGTTGGCGCGGGAGAAGGGCATCCCAAAGTCGAGCCATATGCGAGTGTCGTCATCCTCGAGTAGGATTTGATTTCCGCCTATCTCCCCCGCGCCGCCGTAGAAGGTTAAGGTCGTCATCCGTATCGCAGAACTTCTTTGCAGATCATCCGATATACAGTTTTTTGGATACAGAATAGCTAACATTTGCTGCTGGATAACCTCTAATGACAAAAATTGTTACCGCGAAACGAACGGATTTTTCCGGATGAAGAACCTGAGTTCACGCTCCAGATCCCTACTCACGCCTATCCGGTGTGACTTTCCGATCTCGAACTCCTCACTCCCCCCCTCAACTATTTTCAATTCGCTTCTTGGGTCCGTGAGATCCAGCCCGTGTTGCGCGCGCGTAATTCCCATGGCCTGCGTCAGCCTTCCAGGCCCGGAGGTGAGCTCCCTCCCGGAGACCCCCCTCCGCTCACGCATAAGTTCAAGACCCCCGAGCGGCTCTACGGCACGAACGAGGACCGCCCCGGGGGTGCCCTCCTCCTCGGTCGTCACGTTGAAGAGGTTCTGCGCGTGTACCACATAGACGAAAGCCAAACCTCCCCGGCTCCACATTATTTCGTTCAAACGGGTGCGCTTTCGGGATGCTCTAGAGGCCGGGTCCTCCCTGCCGAGGTACGCCTCAGTTTCGACTATTTTGCCACTGGTGGTCCCCTCGGGGGTATCGTGAATTAGAACCTTCCCTAGGAGATCCTGAGCCACCCTAGCCGTATCGCGCTCATAGAAGCATCGCGGAAGGATCTTCGCTTTCATCGGGTGGAATCACTTCGATCCAAATGAAAAAGATTCCGGATGCCGCCCGTCTCAAGACCGCCCTCCAACCCTCCTTCCCCCTTCCTTCCCGAGCAACATTTCCAGTAGGGTCTTCTGATCTATCTCAGCTCGAGTCCGCCAGCCCACGTAGAGCATCCCTTCGTCATCCTCGCTGAGGTACCCCCAGCGGATGAATCTGTCGATGTTGTACCCAACCCGCCACTTCGGAAACTTCTCCTGAAGAACTCGCTCGACCTCATTTAGTGGGGCCTTCCCTCGCTTGGAGAGGATATACGAAAGAGCCACCGTCAAAGCCGCCATATCATCAATCCTCCAACCGAAGGTCCTATCTGAGAGTACGGGGTGTTCCTTCATCGTCACGTAATACCTCGCCGAGTCCTCATCTTCTTCCTCACCCTCCGTGACGCGCTTGACGACGAGCCCTATCTTCTGGATTTCCCGATCAAACATATCGATTATCTCCCGGTAATTCCTCCCGAGCGTTTTCCTCAGCTCCCACGACTTTGCCCCAGGCTGTCGATGTCTTCTGAACATGAGAAGTTGCGCGACGCGCGATAGCTTATCCCTTATGGCTGCCTCATCCGGTTCAGGCCCCGTGGACTTTGCCTCCTCAGGCATTTTGCTTCCTCCTCTTCTTCCACTCGGTCAATGATATGGAGATCGGGACGGAGAAGGGCTCCCCCTTACTCGCGACCTGCTGACGCTCCAACGGTTTGAGGGTTATCTCCTCCTCCAAGGGATCTACCTCGAGCGTCGAGTACCCGTAGCTTACCAAAAAGCTCACAAGCCATGCCCTCTTCACCGTCTCTTCAAACGTATCGGCGTGGATAAAATCCCAGTACTTCACCTCACCTGTCTCTCCAGCTGCCGCCTTCAGCTCCTCATGCATGCTATCGAGCGTCCGCGTGAAATCTCTTCGCTCCATTAAGAGGAGTTTCTCTAGCTCCTCCTTAGCTACCTTCCCCGTCTCTATTTCTTCGACCTCCAAACCTTCGCCGCGCTCGGCGAGGCTCGGGAGTGTGGCCCAGTAGTTCATCGCTTCCCTTATGCCCTGAGGGGTTATACACTCGAGCCCAACTATTGGATGCCAAGACTTTAGCATAACCCTCGCCAGTTCCTCCGTGGAGAGCGACCGCAACTTCCAGAGGACGAGGAGAGGGTCGAAATAAAGAAGCGAAGACCTATGTTTGATCCACTCTCCCTGATGATAAACCACATCAGACAATCCGAGAACCGCTAGAATGTCCAAGTAGAGCTCCCGAGGATCGCGGATTTTGGGAAGGAGTTCGTGCAGTCTATCGAAAAGCTTCCAAACCTCGACCTCGAAGGGGTCTACTTTCCGCTCCCGAACAGAACGAGCCAAGTCGATTATCCTGAGCATCATCTCTTCCCTCTCTTTTTTCGTGGAGCCCATCTTATGCAGCCACCTTCACCTTTGATAGTCCAGAAACATTCTGCACGGTTATGACGTTCGGTACTTCCCGGATGTTGGTCAACCTCCCGGGGGTTATGACCAAGTACTGCGACCCGCTCTCACTTACGAGATCGAGCAATTGTGCCATTATCATCTCCCTGTTGCGGGGATCCATGTGAATGTCAAATTCGTCCACCGCCCTAATCGGAGACTTTATGTGCTGTTGGAGAGCTAGGAGGAAACACATTATAGAAGTACTCCGCTCCCCGCCGCTTTGAGTGTAGGCGTTCAGGGTCTGGGGCTTGGCTCCTCTAAACCCCACGAGCAACTCAAGACCTGCGTCATCGATATCGTGAAGGTTTACGAGACGTATATCCCCGATCGCGTTCACCCGTCTCAGCATCTCCCTGTAGGTCTCGCGGACCTCCCGAAATAGCTTCTTCAGACTCTCGCTCCACACTTTTTTCCTCTCCTCAAGCTCCTCCAAAGCTTTTTTCCGATTAGCTGCAGCCACTTCCGCCTTCTCCCTAAGTTCTGTAAGCAAGCCCTTGTAGCTCCGGTACATTCTCTCCACGTCCGGAGAAACGTCTGAAAGCCCCGCGAGCTGAGCATTGACGATCTTTATTTCATCGAGCACCTCCCTCGGCTTCCTTTCGGTTTCAACCTTGGGTCCGACCTTTTCCGCCTCGACCTCCATCTCTTTTAACTCACGCCTCGCGCGTCTCAGCTCGGATTTCAGACTAGAAATCTCCTTCTCGGCAAGTTCGCGCCGGAAACCCAAAATCCCTCCCTTGACGCGCAGGTTCACGTACTTCTCGCGTACCCTATCGCGCTTCTCCTTGACTTTGACGAGTGAGGACTTCGTCTCCTCCGCTCGGCCCCTCGCTTTTCTGATCATCCTCTCCATGCTCTCGATGTCGGTTCCCAGACCTTCCAGCACATCCTTAAGATTACTCCCCGGGACCTTGGGGGACCCGGCTATCTTCTTGGCTAGCTCCAGCCTAGCTTCTACGGTGGCGGCCTCCCTCTCGTGCATTATGAGTTCCTGGTACAAGCTATCCAGATCGTACTCCAACTTTTTCAATTCCTCGAGAGATTTTCCCTCCTCATTTCCCACTTCCCGCAGGTTTTTCTCGATTTCCTCCAGAGATTTCCCCACGTCGAGCATCCTCGCCTTAATTCCCTCCACAACCTCCAGTTGCCTCTTCCACTTCGACCAAGCGTACTCGCGTTCGAGCCGGTTTTTTCTACTTTCGAGCCTCCTCTTCTGCTTGTAGCGCTCGTACTTCTCCTCCCAGTACCTAAGCGTCTCGTTGGCCTTCTCGAGGAGATTTTTAACGGACTCCTCCTCGCTCAATGTGTGGGCAAGCTTCTCCCTTGCTTCGAGGATTCTCTCGCGGTATTCACGCATCCCCACGGCCTCCTCCACCATCTGTAGACGTTCCTGAGCATCGATTGCGCCGAAGACGTCAATCATCCCCTGGTGCATGACTATGAGCATGTTATCCGGGTTCACGAAGATTCTCGATAGCATCCTGCGAACCTCGCCCTTCGTCACGGTGCGATAGTTGATCTCGTGCCAGTACGTTCCATCTTTCTTCAGATAACGGGAAAGAACAAAGGCATCGGAGTTTATGCTCGGGATCGGGCGGTGCCCATTCCGAGGAGTGTTGTCGAAAACCACGCTTACCCTCCCCATATCTTCCCCCCTCCGTATTAGATCGCTGAGCTTCCGCGAACGCTCGGTGTAAGTCTGACCGAGTGCAACGGCGAGTCCTAGCAGGACGGACGACTTCCCAGCGCCGTTCGGACCGCAAATCAGATTTAATCCCGGCTTGAGCGGAATTCTAGCATACTGGTAGCTCATGAAGTTCTCCAGGATTATCTCCTTGATGAAGGTCGCCGGAGGGCTCTGAGCTTCCATCATCTTTATCCCCAAGTAAGGTCTGTTCCTCCTCGATTTTATAAGTAGACGATGGGTAAAGCACTCGGCAACGGCGGGGGTAATCCCCTACCCCACTTCTTTTAAGCTAGATTTCTTAAAGGAAATTGCGGGTGTAAAGTTGGTTTTGGCCGCGAAAATATTCAAGGTAAACGAAGAGACCAGTTTAGATGTGATTTTTCAGAAACTGCGGGGGTTCCAGGAAGAAGAGCCGTGCGAGATCTCGGGTGAGAGCAGGCGACTTGCAACCGAAATCGTCGGGCTAAAACTCGAGAAAGACGTGCTCTCCGGAGTCCTCGCCAAGGACTTCGTGCTCACAAAGTACTATAGAGGGGGAGAAGTCCAAACCCTCACGACGGAGGAAGTACCTTTCTACTTCAAATTTTTCAATGGAAAGATATTCCTCATCGTCGTCGCCCCGACGAAGCCAAGAGGGGTGAAGAAACTGCTAGCTAATTACGTGGCAAATAAGTTGAGCGAAATCGTCTTCGGCAGAGCGGGAGGGATAGTCGAGACGAAGATCCCCCACGATACTCTCAGGGAGCTTCACGAGTCCAATCCCCGTGCCACAAAACTCATATGGTTCGACGATGTGGACTTTCCCGATGTCGGGAAGCTAGCCCTATCCGGCTCGGCTCTGGCGGACACGAAACTCTATCACGAGTACCTAGAGCATGGAAGGGTATGGTACGTGGTCTTCGAGGTCGGTAAAAGGGAGATGGTAGTGGGGATCGCGAGAAACTGCGTGATTACTCTCTTCAGCAAGGCGAGTGTCGACGAGTTCAAGGAATTCATCTTGGAGGACATAATCCCGCTAGTTGAGTAACCTGCCCTGTCAATCAGAGTTAAATAACTGAAAACGTATGTCTTGGGGAGAGAGATGAGCAGAGTATTCGCTGGTGTACAAGCTGGGGTAATCACGCTGGTTTTCATCCTGCTAGTGGCATCTGACCACATCGCGCCAGGGACCGCAGGATGGGCGACTGTGATTGCCGGACTCAGCATCCTGATCATCCACGTGTTGCGCAAGAGCACCCCAGTAGTCATCGCAATCGCGGTGGTGGCGGCCGGTCTCATCTGCATGGCGATATACCTGATCAGCGGATCTACAACCCTTGCCACGTCTCTCGTAGCTGGAGTAATCTTGGGGGGAAGCTGGACGATAGCGATATCCCACTCAGCCTACGGCGGAGGTCTGTGAACTACCCCCAGCTTTCGCGGGGAGCTTTTATCACCAAACTATAAATGCGTTCCGCCCCTCATCCCCTCCCTTTCGGAAGGGGACTTCCCAGCGGTAGGGTTAAACCGTCGTCGGAACCTTTTTTGCCCCACCACCTTCGCTCGGGAAGGGAAACGACCGAAAGTAATGGTGGCTCCCCATTTTCCTCTGAAGGAGAACCCCCCTCGCCAGCAGAGTTAAAAAAACAGTGCGGCCGGCGGGATTCGAACCCGCGTCACGAGCTCGGGAAGCTCGGGTCTTAACCAGGCTGGACCACGGCCGCACGTTTATAACTCATTCACCCGAATTATTAGGATTTTGCTTGGCAATGGTCTAATCTACAAACCCGACAGGCGGTACTACTTCAAAAGTTGACCCTTCAAACTGTAGCTCGCTTACAGATAGCCGATACTGTTTCCACTACCGCTAAGCTTTTAAACACTTGTCGCGATAAGACCTTCGATTGAATACCCGCGCACGGAGAACCCCAAATGCCAAAAGACATAGGGTATCCTAAATCGAGGCGGAAATTCAAGGGCTTGCTCCCGGAGGAGTATTGCTCCATGGTCCGCACTGAGGGCTGAGACCTCAACGAGCGAAAGTTGCCCTCCTCGGGCGGTTTTTCCTTTCTTCCCGATCCGATTGCTAAATCAGAAGCTTTAGTATATCCCGCTCTGTGATTATCCCCACCAGCTTTCTCCCCACCACAACCGGGAGAGCGCCACAGCCGCGCTCCTCCATCATTTGGGCTGCCTCTCCGAGATCGGCATCCGGCCCGACCGTCACGAGATCGCGCGTCATTATCTCACTCACGCTCACGCTCATCGCCTCCTCCAGCCTTCCCCTTGGCATGTGCTTAAACATCTCGCTCGTCCCGAAGTACCTGAGTATATCGACGCTCGTGACTATCCCCACCAGCTCACCACCCTCCACCACGGGAAGACGTCGAAATCCCTCCGAGATCATCCTCCTAACGGCCCCGCCGATTGGAAGTTCTGGGTCTGCTGTCACGACCCTCTTTGTCATGTGCCCCTCAACTCTCACCCCAGCGCGGGATGGCATGAAACGTACGAAGTCCCGCTCCGTCACGATCCCTACGACTCTCACATGATCGTCAACGATCGGCACCCCTCCGACACCAGTTTTTATGAGGATTTTCGCGACCTCGGCGATCGACGCCGTGTTCTTCCCGCACGGAGGGTTAGGCGTCATTATCTCTCGCACCCCCTCGTTCATCGCGGCGAGGAAGTTTCCTCCAAATTTGTTTTTAACTATCAAGTGCTTGTCCCCGCCGCTGAGGAAATTCAAGATATCGCGCGTCACCAGTATGCCCATGAGGCGTCCCGTTCCGGGGTCGGTCACCGGGAGGCGTCTCACTCCGTATTTTATCATTCGCTCAGTTGCATCTTTTATCGGCAAACTTGGGGAAATGGCCACGACGTCACGACTCGCGATGGTCATGATGGCTCCCTCTTCCCGTCGGAGCCTCGACCTGAACTCGAGGGGTCCGCGGTCGCGAGATTTATAGATCGAGTACCTCCTCACTCACTCACCCCAAATAGGGCTTGATCACGTCTTCCCTGTCGACTATCCCCACGAATGCCCCCCTTTCCACAACCGGCAATCGTCCTATCCTGCGTCTGGCCATGAGACTCACGGCCCTTTTCAGCTTCGCATCAGGAGAGATTGTTATGGGCGGCGTGCGCATTATGCTTTCCACGGGAGGGTTACGCCCCTTGCCTGATTCCTGCACCGGCCTTATCGCGCCGGATTTTATCACGTCCATCCTCGTCACCATCCCAATCACCTCTTCCCGATGTTTTTGGCGGTTGTAACGCGTCACGGGGATTCCGGAGAACCCCGTCTCTTCCATTCTCGCCCAGACCTTCAAGATCCCGTCCTCGGGATCACAAGTAACCACATTTCTGCTCATCACATCTCTCACCGTTAAGTCTGGAGCTGGTCCCCCGGCGAGGTAATTCAGTAAGCCCTCGAGTCTTACAAGACCAACTAGGGTTCTGTCAGAGGGACTTCGGATCACCGGGGCGAGCGGTACATCGAGAGCTATTATCTTCTTTGAGAGCTGGATCAGATCATCCTCGGGGACAACTGCCAGCTGAGGAGGGAGCATCAGCCCAGAGACTGGAATGTTCGATCGGGTCGATGTTACCCTAAGGATTTCCCTTATAGTGATGATCCCCTCGAGCCTCCCCTCGGCCACAACGGGGAGGGTATGTAGACCAGTCGAGCGCATCACTTTCCTCGCTCTAGTGACCAAGTCGGAGGGAGAAACAGAGACGGACGATGGATTCATAACGTCCCCGACTCTGGCCTTTGCCAATAGATCGCGATAGGCTCTCACATAACTACCCAGTGAGGAAATCGTAGCACTTCTCGCAGACGAGCATGCCGTTTATCTCCTTGAGGGACCGGGTCACCTCGCCGCACACCTCGCACACGCTTTCCTCGATCTCCTCTTCGGACTGAATCTCATGATGCTCCGGGAGGACCTCCATGAGTTCGGGTGAAACGGCCGTTATATCGCTGGCGGTTATGATGCCGACGAGCTTACCATTCTCCACCACAGGGAGGCGACGGATCTTGTTCCGTATCAATGTCCGCGTGGCCTCAATTATGTCCTCGTCCGGCGTCGTGGTGATGACGGGACGGGACATTATTTCCTCCACCCGAATCTCGCTAGGCCTTATGTTTTCTGAGACGACCTTCATCAGGAGATCGCGCTCGGTGAGAATTCCGACTGGCTTTCCCCTTTCCACTACCACGAGGCTTCCGACGCCGTTTTGACTCATCAGCTTCGCCGCCCTAGCAACCGTGGCCTTAGGTCCGACCGTCAAAACTTTTGCCGTCATCGCTTCCCTTACCGGCACGCTTCGTCCCATTCACCCACCATCCTTCACTACACCCCAGGGGTTTATTTTGCTTTCTCTCGTCGTCTCCTGATTGTCCCCATCGATGGGAGTAATTTATTAAGCCAAATCCAGAGGTTCATGGGGTGCAATGAGCCGCGAAGAGTGGAAGCGTGTAGCCGCAAGGGAGGCCGCAAAATTCGTTGGGGACGGCATGACCGTTGGGCTTGGATCTGGAACCACGGTCGCCGAAGTCGTCCGATGCCTCGGTGGGAGAAAGCCAGACGCCATCTTCGTCTCGAGTTCTTCCTCCACCCAGCAACTAGCGGAGAAGCTGGGCCTGAGGCTCGCCTCGCTCGGAGAGCACCCGAAGCTCGACCTGATGCTCGACGGCGCGGACGAAGTCGCCCCAGACTTTTCGATGATCAAGGGTGGTGGCGGAGCACACACCCGCGAGAAGATAGTCGCGAGCGCGGCGAGAAGAGTTATCATAGTCGTGGACAGGACGAAGTTGGTCTCGCGCCTCGGGGAAAAGTTCCCCGTCCCTGTGGAAGTTCTACCATTCGCCCACGGATACACCGCCCGCAAGCTCGAAGAACTCGGAGGGGAGCCGGAGTTGCGGAAAACATCGGCAGGGGAACCCTTTATCACGGACAACGGGAACTACATCCTCGACGTGAGATTTGGGGAAATCGAGACCCCGGCAGAGCTCGAGCAGGTCATCAACCAGGTGCCAGGAGTCGTGGAAAACGGCCTATTCGTCGGAGTCGCGGACGAAGTGCTTGTCGGACACGAGGGGGGCTGCGCGAGATTGTGTTCAAAAGAGGACTTCCTGAGGTTCATCGAAGACAATGTGCAGAAGTAGCAGCCGTCGAGGAACTAACGATTTTAAACCGGTGGGGAAATTATCATTACGAATGCCGGGGTAGCTCAGTTGGTTAGAGCGCCAGACTCATAGCCTAATCGGCGGCTGTGAGTGCTGACCCCCGAGATGATGTGGGAAATCTGGAAGTCGCGGGTTCGAATCCCGCCCCCGGCACCTTTCAGCCAGTTGTTATATTTATAACAAATCCAGGAGCCGATGGCTTTTTTACGCGCGCAAGTAC
>JAGGTB010000019.1 GCA_021163965.1 Hadesarchaea archaeon
GGGCTGAATACGATCAACACCCTGCCGAATATTGCTTCGAGTTATACCATTCAAGACAGGCCATAGGCATACTGGTTAGTATAGCTGCTAACGAGGAGAGGGAGTGAAGAGACATTAATTTCCCGAACAGGGGGGGCCATCGCGAATCTCTCCAACGATTCCATAGTGAAGAGCCCCTGCATAGTGGACAAGCGGGGAATAACACCGCAACCATGGGAAACCTGCCCAAGCCTTTCCTAGCTTGACACAGCACATCATAAACTGGGAGAAGCTGGCCGTGGACGCCGCACTAAGTGGCGACAGGGATTTGCTGTACCAAGCGCTTCTCGCGTGCCCCCATGTCCACGATATGGATGCTGCAAAGGCCATAGTAGACGAACTTTTTGGAGGCTCATGCCGAGTACATGTCGCAGTTCAATAAGTGAAGACCAAAACCTCTAACTTAGTCTCCAGACCCTGAACCTACTATTGCAAATCTAATAGGAAATTTAAGCGTGAATGAATGCCAAAGTGGCGGAGTCAACGGCCGGGCCTAGTGAAGACTGTTAAGAGAAAGAAGCCGGAGGAGTTCGAAAATTTCCTCAAAAAATGCGTGGGGACGCAGATCTGCGAGATTTTTGCGTGCGAGGAGTACCAGCCGTCTAAAGAGCGAAAGCTGGTAACTTTCGTGAGCGACAAGCTAGGACAATGCAAGTCGGCCTTCAAACGCTTCTGCAACGTAGCAAGGCTCGCTACGGCGTGCTCCAGCGTGTAGACAGTTTTAAATATACAAACAAAATTATGTTGCTCGCGTGACACGGTAGCCGGAGGGGTTAATTGAAAATCTTTGTAAATCATATTGGATACGAAAGAACCGGTAAAAAAAGGGCAGTAATCGAAGCACCAGAGGATTTTGGGTTAACGGAGTTTAGTCTTGTGGATGAAGACAGCATGGAAACCGTTTTCAAAGGAAAAATATTTCATGCTGGAAGTGTTGATAATTGGAAGGGCTGGAACTTCTGGACTCTAGATTTTTCGGATTTCGAGGGTACTGGTGTTTTCTACCTTTCAGTAAACGCAAAGGGAAGAGAATATCGCTCGAAATCATTTGAAATTGCTGAAAATATTTTGCAGGAAAAAACTTTATCGGATGTCTTATTTTATTTCAAATCCCAGCGGTGCTCCGGCAAATATGACAAGGCAGATCATAGTGTGCCGTTTGTAGGATCGAGGAAAGACAGGGTGGATGTACATGGTGGCTGGTACGATGCCGCCGGGGATGTAAGCAAACATCTAACCCACCTTACTTACACCAACTATATGAATCCTCAGCAGACGCCTCTCGTGGTGTGGGGATTAATCGATTCTTTGGAAAGATTGCTGATGTACAATCCATCTCTCGGTGAAAATCTAAAGGATCGATTAATTGAAGAGGCCCTCTACGGGGCAGATTTTTTGATGCGTATGCTGGACAGAGACGGTTACTTTTACATAAGCGTGTTTGACGGATTGTCTCACGACCCTAGTCAGAGGAAGATATGTAGATTTAGGAGTCTAGGTCCCTCAGAGCACGTGAAATCCGATGACTATCGAGCAGGCTATAGGGAGGGCGGCGGCGTTGCCATAGCAGCGTTGGCGAGAGCGAGCACTTTGGGGGAGTCCTCGGATTACGAGAGTGAGGAGTACTTGCGGGGGGCCGTTAGAGCCTTTTATCATCTTGAAGAAAAGAATGTCGAATATCTGCCGGATGGAAAAGAAAATATTATAGACGATTACTGCGCGTTGTTGGCAGCATCAGAGCTGTTCAACGCCACGAGGGAGGAGAGATTTATCAAGATTGCCAGGAAACGGGCCAAATCTCTTCTAGACAGGATTTCTTCCGATTCGAATTACTCAGGTTGGTGGAGAGCGGATGACAAAGGAGAGCGGCCGTTTTTCCATGCAGTAGAGGCAGGTTTTCCTATGGTATCGTTGATCAGGTTTCTAGAGGTCGACAAAGATTCTCCATTGAGAGAGGAGGTAATGAAAAAGATGAGGGCTTCTCTAGAATTTGAACTGAAAATTACGGAAGAGGTTGTAAATCCATTTGGATATGCAAGGCAGTACGTGAAACCTGTAGGTAAAGAGCCCCGCACATCGTTCTTCATGCCACATGAGAATGAAACTGGTTATTGGTGGCAGGGGGAGAATGCTCGTATAGCCTCGTTAGCTTCCGCAGCATATCGGGCAAGCATTCTCTTCAGAGAGGAGGATAAGGCTTTCTCCGAGAAATTGGAGGAGTATGCCAGCAACCAATTGAACTGGATATTGGGGCTGAATCCCTTTGATGTCTGTATGCTTCGTGGATTCAGCAGAAATTCTCCAGATTATCTTCCAAAATTTCGAAATGCTCCTGGCGGCATTGTTAATGGTATAACAGCTGGGGTTTTCGATGAAAAAGATATAGATTTTCTACCAGAACCTGTAGGGAATTCTCCCGAACATAACTGGCGATGGTGTGAGCAGTGGCTTCCTCATGCGGCTTGGTTTTTCTTGGCCGTCTGTTCGAAAGAAAAAATTTAAAATTTCGTAGTATTAAGACATGGGCCTGTGTTAAGTAAACTTAC
The DNA here is from genome assembly GCA_021163965.1 of Hadesarchaea archaeon. Lineage (GTDB taxonomy): Archaea > Hadarchaeota > Hadarchaeia > Hadarchaeales > JAGGTB01 > JAGGTB01. Next base: position 2,586 of record JAGGTB010000019.1, read on the forward strand.
TCGTGCTAGAGTGCAGCGAATTGAACGTGGGCTTCGGGACGTTCGCAAGATCGGCCGACCTTGCCCCTGTTCACCTCTTCCAATTCTTCGTCCCAATTTTCCAGGGGGGTTGGGGCTTAGATAAAATTCGCCTCTTCACCCCGGCTCCCCGGCGGCCGATCCCCCCACGGTTGTTGAACCTCCCTTTTCGCGAGCCTTTGAAGGCAATCACGCAATACAACATCAGAGAGTAAAAGCCTAATGGATATTAACCCAAATTTCACCAAGAGCCATTTCAAGGTAGAAACCAGCGATGAGCTTAACAATGATTTTAGATGAGGGTGTCCCATGGGAGGAAAACTGAAATCCGAGGAAGAACTTGAAATGGAGCTAGAGGAGAAGAGAAAGCGAAAGAAGTACCGCTCGGTGTATCGGAAATCGCACAAGAAAGGTAGGAAGGGATAGCTATCCTTTTATCATTCCCAACAAATTTGTTTCTTGGCGGGGGTGCCCGAGTCAGGTCTAAGGGGCCGGACTTAAGATCCCTTGGGATGGGGCATCCGGTGGCCGTAGGGCCTTCGCCGGTTCGAATCCGGCCCCCCGCACTTACCTAGGTAGTGGCTCCTCCACACCACCTGCGGTAAGTGATCCCGTAATAAAAAGGTGAATTAAACTGCAGACGACTGGCTCAAAGACATGCTCAAGGCAAAGGAGATAGCGGGATGAAATCGCATAGCGAAACCTGTTGACCGAGACCCGAAAATCTACGTTTGGAGACTACCTCGAAAGTTCCTCGGCCCTCCTTGCAGCGGCCTTCACGGCTTTTTTAAAAGCTTCTGGGACCCCGGAATCCCTTAGAACTTTCATCCCCTCTACCGTGGTTCCCTTCGGGGAGGAGACCATATCGATTAGCTCCTTTAAGTCGGCCCCCGACCGAAGGGCCATCTCTCCGGAGCCCTTGACCGTCTGCGCTGCGAGTTTGAACGCCTCCTCCTTTGACAGACCGAGCTCTATCCCAGCTTCCATTAGACTTTGAATGAGGAGGAAGATGTACGCCGGGCCACTCCCGCTCAACCCCGTAACAGCGTTCATTGTCCCTTCGTCGACTTTCAAGGCGAGGCCGAGAGAACCCAACAGTCTCCTCACCACTTCCTCATCCTCCGGCTTTACCCTATTTCCCAACGCGAATGCAGATGCCATCTCCGCAACGCGGCAACAGATATTTGGCATCACCCTCACGACTCTAGCCCTTGTGTGTCTCTCAAGCGTCTCGATTGAAACCCCTGCTGCGACGGAAATGAGCAGTTTATCCTCCGAAAGGTTCAGCTCGTCCAGAATCCTTGCCACAAGATCCGGTTTGACGGCGATAAGAATAACATCGGCTCCTAGAATATCTCCATAGTCGGTCGTAGCTTTGACTCCAAGCTTCCGTAGCCCCTCGAGCTTCCCCGCGTCGACGTCCATGGCTATTAAATCCTCGGCCCTCGCCACCCTTGCGTCCAGAAGTCCGCGGATCATCGAGCTCCCGAGGTTCCCGCACCCTATGAAACCTATTTTCACCTTATCCCCTCGCCAGCAACTATCAATGGGGAATGACAAGTTTTTAACTCTACCACCAGGAAGCCCCCTTCCGAAAGGGAGGGGAGGGGCGGAACGCATTTATAGCTTGGTGATAGAAGCTCCCTCGAGTAGGGCCGGGACGGCCCGAACCTAACGCCTGTGGAAAACCGATGACCCGCACGGCGCGGGTAGGCTGGACATCGGACCTCCGTGACCGCGCGTCGGGGATCGGGTCCGGTGGATGAAGCAGGAAGCTCCCCGCGAAAGCTGGGGGATAGTTCACCCTCTCCTCAACCAATTTCCAATGAGCCCCGGTAGCTCAGCTGGTAGAGCGCCACCTTGGTATGGAGGGCCCCAACGAGGTGGAGGTCGCGGGTTCGATCCCCGCCCGGGGCTTCAAACCAAAGGTATAAAAGCCCTTTTTACGGGGTTGGGAACGCTTTGCTCGCACAGTGGGGCGGATGCTCGAACTCGCAGGGGTGCAGACGAAACTTTCGGGGTTTCAAACACGCGCGCCCATCTTGGCGTCGATGCGTACGGGTCTAAGCTTCTACTGAAATTTTTGACTTGCCTTCGGGATAGATATACAATTCTTGGCCCTTTTCCAGCCCCATAAAGTCGGCGATCTCCTTGGGGATTCGAATGACTAACGAGTTCCCCGATTTTACGACTTTCACTTTTTTGCCGAGGCCCCAAATCCCTTTTTGCTTTGCACGGTCGATGATGGCTCGAGTGGTATTTTCATCTGTGAATGATTCGCCGCAGCGATTGCAGACCCACTCCGGGAACCTCCCCAAGTTCACCCCAAACATCGTTTCATCTACTTTTTTCCTGATTAGAGAGCCCTTCCCGCACATCGGACATTTTTTCAACATTTTTACCACCTCGGCGACACCGTGACCACAACGAATGTTTCATCCACTTTTTTGTAAACTACCTCAAAGTATCGGTAGGCCGCAACAATCTTCCCATTTTGGATCCTCTTGCTTCCTTTCGAGATTGCATTTTTTATCTCCTCCAAGGATATCCCCCTCGAAACCATCTCTGGTCTCCTTTCGGCATTGTTCCCGCTACCTTAAGTATGTACTTTCGCGTATAACTCCGGTTAAGTGAAATAGTGCTCCGCGGTGGCTTAAATGGATACAAAAAAAAGAGAAACGGTAGATAAACTTTGGATAAATGGATTTTAGGCTTTTTAGGATTCCTTGGATTTGAAGCTTTCGAATCGCATAATCCCTAGTATCTATTTCACTTCTGTCTCCTTGCGTTCTTTGCCTATTTCAAATATCTCAAAAAAGAACTTAAATATCTGGGTTTACTCGGTGCAATCAGATTAATCGTGGCAATCCTCGGGGTTACGGGAGTGGTGGAGGTGTAAAAATGGTTGATCTCCTCAGGAGAGACAGGAATGTCTTGGGGCTCTCTTTGGTAACGGAATCGCCATTATCTGGATAAGTCTCCATAAAGTGTGCCACGGGAGTAAACACGAAGAAAGATGATGCCACCGCTCCGCCCGACTCGTCGCCAATTCATTGGCTCCCGCCCGGGGCTTCCGTGGAAGGAAAGTTGAGAAGTGACTGCGATAGAGTTTTTAAATTCCCTCGCCAAAAAGTAGGTGTCCAAGGAGGTCTAACTAGGGGGTACCGGGATGGATATAGAAAGCAAAATCACGCTGTTCTACACGATCTGCGGAGTGTTGGTGGGATGTGCCTCCGCCTTCGTGCCAAACTCATGGACGGCTTTCTTTCTTGCTCTGATCTTCTTCTACGTTTCGTATAAACTGACCCCGAAGGTCTTCAATCTCGTAGAGAACCCGCCGAGGGACAGTAGCGCCGGAGGGCTGATCAAACTGGGAATTCTCCCTTACTTCCTCATGTGGCTGATCTTCTGGATCCTCGTTTACACTATAACTTTCTAAAAATTTCTCCGAGACCGCAACGATTTTGGTTTCGGCTACCCACCTAACTCTGAGCTCAAGAAGCAGGGGGGGCAAAAGTGCGGTACGTCAGCCACCCGCTCATCAAACCTAAAGCAATTGAAGCGAGGCTCTATCAGCAGGTCATTTTCAACACGGCGTTTCGAGCGAACACGCTGGTGGTGCTCCCGACGGGTTTAGGGAAAACACCAATAGCGATAATGCTCGCTGCCGCACGGCTAGCCGAGTTTCCCGACAGCAAAATCCTGATGATGGCACCGACTAGGCCTCTGGCAATGCAGCATTTGGACACCTTCAGGCGCTCGATGACCATCGGGCCCGCGGAATTCCAAGTGCTCACCGGGCAAGTGCCACCTCGCGAGCGAGCGAAGCTCTGGAGGGAAGCGAAGCTCATCTTCGCCACACCTCAAGTCGTAGAGCGAGACATAATCACCGGTAGGCTCTCCCTGAAGAGCTTTTCACTTTTGATTTTCGACGAAGCACACAGGGCCGTAGGGAACTACCCCTATGGGTTCATAGCCAAGCGCTACGTATCGGAAGCAGAGCGGCCCCTCATCTTGGCGCTCACAGCCTCTCCAGGTGGGGAGGTAGAAAAAGTGGAGGAGGTGAAAAAAAATCTCTTCATTCAGCGCGTTGAGACGAGAACCGAAAATGACCCGGATGTGGCACCGTACGTCCAACCGGTAAAGATCGAGTGGAGGAGGCTGGACCTTCCCAAGCCCTTTCTCGAGATAAGGGGGATTCTACAGAGGAAATTTAAGGAAACCCTCAGGACCCTCAAGAGATGTGGCTTCCTGCGTTCGATAGAGAAAGTCGGCAAGCGCGAACTTCTGCAGGTTCAGCGCGAGATAAGGGAGACCATGCAGGATCATGGCTCGAGCCCGCCGGAGGAGCTATACGCGGCCCTAATAGCCCAAGCCATGGCCTTCAGGCTCTGTCACGGGATCGAACTGCTGGAGACGCAGGGCTTAGCCTCGCTGAGCCGTTATCTTTCTGGGCTATTGCGGAAGAGCATAAAACCCGGAGCGCCGAAATCCGTAAGGTTACTCATGCGGGACTCTCAAATCAGGCGGATTACAGAGCTTGCCCAAGAGCTGGAGGGAAAATTGGATGATCCAAAAATTATTGAGGTTCAAAAAATCTTGAGAAAGCAGTTCGAGGAGCACCCGAATTCCCGGGTGATAGTATTCGCGCACTACCGGGACTCAGCCGAAAGGGTCATGCGCTCCCTCAAATCGCTTGAGAATGTCAGAGCGACGAAGTTTATTGGGCAGGCAAAGCGCGGTGAAGGGAAAGGGATGAGTCAGAAGGAGCAAAAGAAAATTTTGGAGGAGTTCCGGGAGGGGAAGATAAACACGCTGGTTTCAACTTCGGTTGGGGAGGAAGGTCTTGACATCCCAAGCGTCGATTTGGTACTTTTTTACGAAGCCGTCCCCAGCGGAGTAAGATTTATCCAGCGAAGGGGGAGGACCGGCAGGAAATCCCCAGGGCGAGTGATTGCCCTGCTGGCCAAGGGAACGAGAGACGAAGCGTTTTACTGGTCCGCCGTGTACAAGGAGAGACAGATGAGGGAGGCCATCACGGCGGCGAGCGGAGAAGAGCTGTTAGGTATCGGCCAGAGGGCACTCGACGAGTTTTCCGATGAAGCAATAAAAATAATAGCCGACCATCGAGAACTCGCCTCGGGCGTGATACGGGAACTCAAGCAGCTCGGCGCAGACGTCGATATCCGACAACTGGACGTTGGCGACTTCATTTTAAGCGAGAGGGTGGGTGTGGAGAGGAAGACCGTCGGGGATTTCCTCCAGTCGATAATAGACAAGCGGCTGATGGATCAAGCAGGAAAGTTAACGGAGACTTTTGAGTCCCCCCTCTTGGTGCTGGAGGGTGAAGGATTGTATTCCCGGCGGGCGATACACCCGAACGCCGTCCGAGGGGCCTTGGCCTCCTTGACGGTCGATTACCGCATCCCCATAATTTCAACCAGAGATGAGAAGGAGACTGCGGAGTTGCTCTTCACCATCGCCAAGCGCGAGCAGAAAGGGGTCAAGCGAGAGGTTCCAGTCCGCGGGGAGGCCAAGAAGCTCACCCTACCCGAGCAACAGAGGTTCGTGGTGGAGGGTCTGCCCGGCGTCTCGGCGGTGCTGGCCAAGAGATTGCTCGAGCACTTCGGGACCGTCGAGAGGATCATGCGATCGAGTGAGAAAGAACTCCAAGAAGTGCATGGGATAGGGAGAGAGAAAGCCAAAGAAATTCGCAAGGTTTTGACAAGTCGATACGAGGCCGAAGAGTAGGGATGGCGATGGACCTGGGATGCGTGGAATTTGCGACTCCCGGGAAGACCCTCGAGGAGAAACTAAGGATTTTAGAATTCCATGGGATGTGGTTGGAGCTCGCAAACGATGGCAAGAGGCGAGCCGAGGATATCATAAAAATACAAAGAAGCTTCAAAACGCCGATCAAGTCCGTCCAAGCATATCGTCAACATGAAATCAGCATATTAAGCGCGGATGCCGGGGAACGTGAAGCTGCCATTCGCCACGTGGAAGAGTCCATAGAACTGGCCTCGGCTATCGAAGCGCAAAATGTCGTGGCAGTTATCACCTATGGCGCGCCCGGGATCGACAATCCCAGGAAAGCTTGCGTGGAGCTCCTTAGATGTTTTGGCAAACTCGGAGAGGATCTCGGCGTTACCGTTTCCATTGAGCCACTGGGGAGAGCGAGGACTTCCTTTCTGCCGAGCGCATACGATGTTCTTCAACTAATTCGAGAAGTGGAATCAGAGCACGTGCGATTGATGGTGGACACCATGCACATTTATTTGAATGGCCAAGACCCGGCGAAGATAATTGACGAGCTGGTCACGGAGATCTCAGAAGTCCAGCTCCGCGATACCGATTCAAAGCCTCCGGGGCGGGGGAAAATAGACTTCGGCCGGGTGCTGAAGGTTATTCACGGAAGTTTGGTGGTCTGGTGTGTTTAGAATTCCAACCGGGACCCAACCCGGAGCTGGATTTCGAGAACGCGAGGAGGATATGGGATCGAGTGCGGGTGGGAAAGTAACGACGGATCACTTATGCGGCTTGATTATGACCTTAAGCGATTCTCCGGCCCTGGCGACGAGATCAAAGCCTAACCCAACTTCGTCCAAACTCAATTGGTGAGTAATTAAATCACGAACGTTTACAACGCGATTTTCGATCAACTTTAATGCTTCCTTTAGATCGGACGGACCAGCGCCGTACGAAGTCATTATCGTTATCTCGTTCCTCCAGAAGTCGGCGATTGGAAGAGGGACGCTAGTATCTGGGCCGGGCACAGCAAAAAACAGGATTGTTCCACCGCGATCCACGCATCGCAACGCCTGCTCGCTCGCCGATTTCGCCCCCGTGCACACTATCACTTTGTCTGCAAGCCTGCCATCGTTGAACTGACGCAGCCTTTCCGGCACGTTCTCCGAGGCGTGTATCGCCACATCCGCTCCAAATTTTTTCGCAACACCCAAACGATATCCATTTATGTCCGTCGTAATTATCCGCTCAACCCCCCGCGAGCGAGCGAGTTGTAAATGAAGCAGTCCGGACACGCCGCTACCTAGAATCAGCACGGTGTCGCCCTCTTGAACGTTTGCCAACCTTTGCCCGCGCGCCACACATCCCAATGGCTCTATAAAAGTGCCATCTTCGAAGGACAGATCGTCGGGCAACAGATACACGCCTTGCTCCACGTTTATTCGTGGCACGCGTATGTACTCGGAAAATCCACCGGGATCGTAATTTGTCCGATGCAAGGTCTCGCAGGCGGTGTGGTGGCCCCTTAGACAGTACCGACACTTGCCGCACGGGACGTGATGGGAGACAAAAATTCGATCTCCAACTTTGTAGCGGTCTACTCCTTCGCCGACCTCGGTGACAATTCCCGTGGCCTCGTGGCCCAACACCCGGGGAGCTTTCGGCACACGGTACCATTCGAGCACATCGGATCCGCAGATGCCGCACGCCATTACTTTCATCAAGAGCTCCCCGGGACCTATCTTCGGCTTCGGGAGCTCCACAAGGCGTATGTCCCGGTTATTGTAGTACATCGCCGCGCGCATTTTCAATCCCGTCAAGTCCCGCCGATATCCTTAGATGCCTGTCTTAGCATCTTTCCAAGGGGCCCAACCTTCGGGAAGCGCCCTCTCGCCATCGATTTGATTACCTTGCGCATCAGCTCATATTGCTTTAGAAGTTCCTTGACATCCCTCTCTGATGTGCCCGATCCGCGCGCGATCCGCCTAATTCGCGAGCTTTTGATGATGCGGGGGTTATCGAGTTCCTCCGAGGTCATCGACTGCATGATTACCTTAAATTTTTTCAGCTTTTCCTCCCCAACGCGCATTTGTTCCTCCGGAAGCGACATCCCCATGCCGGGGAGCATCTGGAGCAACTTCTTGAGTGGTCCCATTTTGCTGATTTTCTCAAGTTGCTCATATACATCCCTGAGAGTTAACTTGCCGGCCATTATCGCCCTCAGGTCCTCCGCTTTGGGCTCCTCTTTGGAGACCTCCTTTATCTTCTGGAGGAGGGTCTCAATATCCCCCATCCCAAGTAATCGGGCCACGAAGCGCTCGGGGACAAAAGGTTCTATGTCATCTAACTTCTCTCCGGTTCCGATGAACTTGATTGGGGCACCGGTGACTGCCACGGCCGATAACGCCCCGCCCCCTTTTGCTGACCCATCAAGCTTCGTGACAAAGATGGATCCGATATCTGTCGACCTCTTGAAAGCCTCGGCCTGATTTTTTGCCTGTTGTCCGAGCGTTCCATCCACAACCAAAATTACTTCGTCAGGTTTCACTTTCTCGGCTATTTTCCTCATTTCTTCCATCAGGGTTTTCTCTTCCTTGTGCCTCCCGGCGGTGTCCACAAGAATGAGGTCGAGCTTTCCCTCCTTGAATTGCCTGACCCCATCGGTCGCAAGCTTAATGGCATCTCTCCCATTGGGATTTCCAAAGACTTTTATCCCCGCCTGTTCCCCAAGCTGTCGCAGTTGCTCGTAGGCCCCGGGGCGATAAGTGTCCGCGCAGACCATGCCCGTCTTAAATCCACGTTTCTGGAAGTACAAGGCAAGTTTCGCAACGGAGGTCGTCTTGCCGCTACCTTGGAGGCCGACCACCAGCACGACTGTTGGGCGCCCGGGTCTCACCTCAAACTTGGATGGCTTTCCCATGAGCGCTGAGAGCTCCTCATAGACTATGCGAATTAGGTGCTCCTTCCTAGACATCCCAGGGGGGAATTTCTCCTTCAGCGCGCGCTCTTCGATGCGCTTAGTGAGGTTGAGCACCATCCTCACGTTGACATCCGCTTGGAGTAGGGCGCGCTGGATGTCCCTGACAAGCTCTCTTATCACCCGCTTGTCGATGTATGTGGAGCGCGTCAATTTCTGAAGGGCTCCGTGGAGGGCCCTGCCGAGTTTCTCTAGGGCCATTTCAGCACCCGCTAAACTTTGGCGGTGGCCCGAATAAAGAGTTGTGGGATTACTTCTTCTTTAGGTGAACCGTGCGAATTGGGTAGGGTATGACTATTCCTTCCTTGGCGTAGCGCTCGTGCAGACGCTTGATAAATTCGTGGACGACCAAATATTTGTTCACGAACTCCTTGACTCGCAGGATCACCGTGAAATTAATGCTGAAATCTCCGAATGTGTGATAGCGGATAAACGGCTCAAACTCCGGAACCCCTCCCTCTATCTCCTTGAGCACTTCCTTTGCAACCTCGATCGTCACTTTTTCCACCTTGCGCAGGTCACTATCGTAGTGAACACCGACCTGGACGAGACACGACATCTCCTTCTCGGGTTTGGAGTAATTCGTGATAGTTGAACTCGCCAGTTTCGAGTTGGGGATTACCACGATGTTATTGGGCAACATCCTCACTCTGGTGGTTCTCCACCCGATGTCGACTATTTCGCCTTCTTCTCCAGATTCCAGTTTTATGAAGTCTCCCGGCTGGATCGAGCGTTCCATCATTATGTGCAGGCCGGCGAAGAAATTCTCGAGGGTTCCCCGGAGTGCCAAAGCCACGGCGAGCCCGGCAACACCAAAAGCCGTCAAGATTGGGACGATGGAAATCCCCAACCACGCCATTATTGTCATAAGCCCGACGGCGAGGACTGTAACGTTCATAACGTTCCGCAGGGCAGGGACGGCGGGTCGCATTCCGGGATACTTCTCGCCCAAGTAAGTAACCAATCCGGACATGATCCTCATCGCGCCGAAAATTATCGCAACTCCCATTGAGAGAAGGAGAAGCGGGAAAACCCAACCGCCGATTTCGGATGGTATCTCGGCATATCGTAACGCAATATATGCCCCTCCGGTAACAAAGGTAATCAGAATGGGAATCCTAACGGCGCTTATCACTATGTCATCTATCTTGGTCTTGGTCTTCTTCGCAAACTTGGTGGCGTAGGTTCCTATGATGAACTTGAGAACTTGGCTGGCCGCCAAAAACGCTAGGAAAATTAGAAGAGCGATCAAATATCTCACAATTTCTGCTAGTGTCAATTTCTCACCACAAAGAGGGGTTTCTTGGAGAAATAAAAATCTTGTGTGAGACCGGAATTTACTGCCGCTTTATATCATCCAAATGGGCAGTTTCTAAAAGCCCCGGCGAGTGGCTTTCCCGTATTCTTGGCAAGTATTTTCCCAAAGCCTCCAGAATCGCATTATTAAGTTATCCCCTTCCACATGGCCAATAGCGTTGGCAGCGTTTCGTATATATCTCCTTTATCTCCTTCCCATTCCAAAGTTACGCAACACAGCATCAGAACTCAATAATATACGATGGGTACTCTCATAGATTGGTTGAAACGATAGTAAATGTTGGGATGGTCACGAAGAAGGCGCGAGGCCGACTGTTCCGTTTTAAAAGCGAAGGCAACCAACACAAAGTGATAAGATGAAAAATCTCCTCCAGAACTGGGGCGAAGTGGAGGGTTTACTGAGACCCGGTTTCTTTTTGCTATCGGATTACGATGGAACCCTAACGCCGTTGGTAGGGAGGCCACAGGACGCCAAGTTGCCGGATGATGTGAGACAACTCCTAATCCTTCTAGCGGAATCCCACCCCGTTGGAATCATCAGTGGCAGGAGTTTAAAGGACATCAAGAGGATCGTGGACGTGGCCAACATTTACTACGCCGGAAATCACGGG
>JAGGTB010000044.1 GCA_021163965.1 Hadesarchaea archaeon
AACCCTCGACCTTCGCCTCGTCAAGGCGACGTCATAGCCACTAGACCACGGGCCCGCTGGTGGACCGGGCGGGATTCGAACCCGCGACCTTCCGCATTTCGGTACACGGATATTGCCAAGCGGACGCGATACCACTTCGCCACCGGCCCAAAAAATAGTTACCCACCTACTGCCCTTAACTTTGTCGGCGATGTGCCATATGGACGTATCCTAACGTATTCGAATTCCGCGGAAGTTCTTGTTCTTCCAGTTATATTTTTTAATCCGGGCCGAGCTTCCGTAACCGCAGGCGGCACAGACGCCTTTCCGCACGTGATATGATCGTCGGCCACAACGCCTGCAACGAATATGTAGGGTCTTGTGACGCTTGCCCATCGAGGGTGTGCCCTTCGACATTTAGATCACTCCGCCGGAGAGATGAAAACTACGTTGTCCCCACGAATAATCATGGTTCCATATCGTCGCGTTGCCTCATTCCCGCTGAGTTCTTCCGCATCTTCTAACACTAAATTAACGTGTACGTCGAAAGCGGCCAGCTTACCGCGAAATTTACTTCCGCCCTTTAAACCGACCAGTACCGCGGAACCCAATGCCCTGTTTAGTACATCCAGAGGTCGTTGTTGCGCCATAGAATGTCAACCGCTTCTCTTGATGGCCCCATATTTAACTCTACCGCTGGGTAGCCCCTTGGGAGGGAGGTGAGTGGCAGTTGTCAATAACCCAACATGATCTCATAAATCCTGACAAAACCGAAGGATTACTTTCGGGCACCTCTCCCCCAAAGCGACTTAAATTCCTGCGCCCATCTCTGGATGGAATCCCGCGCGGTGTCGCGTCGGATGAGGGCGATGGAAGTCCGAGGCGCGGGCTAAGCGCGGGAAGCGGGCTTACCGCCCTGCACCAGGCCGATGGTCTGGTGCACGATGAGGCCGCCCCGTGCGCCGGAGGCTACCCGGAGATCCCTAGTATCCGGGGGCTCCGCTTCCCGCGGAGCTTGAAAACCGGCCTACCATGTCTTCGTGTGAAGATATGTTAGGTTTCGGTGACCAGGAAAGAGGAACGAAAACCCATACGTAAATTAGTTGTTAGATAACGTAATGGTTGAAAATATACGAGAGGTGAGAAACAGTCCGCTATGCCCACTAAGCGATATTACCTACGCAAGTCCATCGTGAGAAAACTAGTCGGCGAACTGGAGGAAAAATTCGGCCCGCCAGCGGGGAGCCTCCTGACAAATCCCGTCGAGGTAATCGAACTCGGGAGGAACATCCAAGTCTTCGTGTGCGGCGGAACCCCAGTAGCATTCAGGAGTCCGGAGGGCATCTTTCCGACTCTATTCTCTGTAGCTTCGCTCCCCATGAAGCGCGTCACCGTCGACATGGGAGCCGTGAGGGCGGTCTCGAGAGGAGCGGATATCATGGGGCCTGGCGTTGTCGGTGCCGACGAGGGAATATCGCGCGGCGATGTAGTTGTGATCGTCGATGAACAACACGGGAAGCATCTGGCCTTGGGGCTAACGCTCGCAGATAGTTCCCTCCTGAAAGGAACGAGAGGAAGAGTAATAAAAAATCTACACCACGTGGGGGACAAAATTTGGAGTATTTATGTGACCCTCGGAAAAGGTTAAATATAACAAGGAGCATCGCAAATTTGCAGAGGGGGTTTTGGTGGAAACGATAAAGAAGCTTTTAACAAAAAAGGCACCCGCGAAGGAAAGGCCGGTGGAGATAAGCGAGGAAGTCCCGATCATGGAGGTCAGTGAAACTCCCAGCGAAAGAGGACTCGGAGAAATCGAGCCAATCTACGTCAAGAGCATGAACTTGCAAGGTGCCGGAGATGTGCAGGAGATCGCGAACGAACTTCAAAAGGGAAACATCGTGATCGTGGACATTACTCCGATGATGGATGAGGACCCTGCCGAACTGAAACGAGCGATAGATCAGCTAAAGGGGATTACTCAAGGCGCCGGTGGAGATGTCGGACGTTTATCCGAGTCCAAGATAATTGCCACGCCAAAGTTCGTGCGCATCCAGTTCAAGAGACCGGCATGATCAGCGTAATCTTATGCTCTCGAGATTTTGTGGCGCGCGGGTCTCGACTTTGAACAATTTATGAAGCGCGCTAGCGAGGTCGCTGGGTCTATTATCATCCCCATGGAGACACAGAATGCGCGTGGGCTTCGGCGACAGCCTGCGCACGTAATTAATCAGCTGAGTACGGTCGGAGTGCCCGCTGAATCCCTCGACAGTCTTGACATCCATGTTCACCTTTACCACCTCCCTCTTTCCATTCTCGACCCGCAACGGCACTTCCCGCCAGCCTTTCTGAATTCTCCTACCCAGAGAGCCCTCACATTGATACCCAACAAATACCAGCGTGTTTCTGGGATCCGGAGCCAATTCTCTGAAATACTCGATAACGGGTCCCCCGGCCATCATCCCAGCGGTCGAGATAATTACCGATGGCTCCCCATCCATAACTTCAGCGCGGTGGCTTGAATCGCGTATTTGCTCAAACATGTCCGATAGGAAGGGGTTCTCGTCGTGGCGAAATATTTGTTCCCTAAGTCCAGGCCGCAAATATTCTGGATACGCGGTATGGATCGCCGTTGCCTCCCATATCATTCCATCCAAGTAAACTGGAAATCCATCGAGAGTACCGAGCCTCCTGCAGTCATCGAGCAGAACCATTATCTCCTGTGCTCGACCAACGGCAAAAGCTGGAACTATCACCTTCCCCCCACGTTGAATCGTTTCCTTCACTATCCGCAAAAACTCATTCTCGGCATCTCTCCTAAAGGGTTGGATATTCTCGGCCCCACCGTACGTGCTTTCGATGATGAGGGTCTCCAAGCGCGGAAAATTACAAGTAGCCGGGCTGAAGAGCCTAGTTCGATCGAACTTTAGGTCCCCGGTATAGACCACGTTATACAGACCCTCGCCGATGTGGATATGAACTATACTTGAACCAAGAATGTGCCCAGCATTGTGAAAGGTTATCCTGATATCCGGAGAAATGTCAGTGACATCGCCGAAATCGAGAGGAACCACGTGTTTGACGAAGTTCTTGATGTCCCTCTTGCCATACGGTAGCGGTTTACCCTCGCGCTCGGCTATGTCCACGTAGTCCATCTGAAGCAACACGGATAGATCCCGAGTCGGTGGAGTGCAGTAGACCGGACCGTCATACCCATACTTATACAGGTAGGGCACGAACCCGGAGTGATCCAAGTGGGCGTGGGACACGATAACCGCATCGAGTTCCTCTATCCTAAGCTCCGGGGCCTCCAAGTGTGGAAAAGCCCTGTCGTCCGAGGCGACGTTTATCCCGCAATCGATTAGAACCCTGCTCTCCGGAGTCTGAAGAAGGTGACAGGAGCGCCCGACTTCCCTTGCGCCACCCAGTGTGGAAATTCTAACCCAGTCCCCTCTGGCCTTCGGCTCGCGGTGGATTCTTCGCCCAATTTTTCGCATAATTTTTTGTCTTTCCCCAGAAGCCTTTATCATCGAGTGCCTGATCTTCTTCACTATTTCGGACTCTATAGGTGGTGCACGCACGATTCGAGGCGTCCACCTGATTCTCCGCATTAGCTGGCGCAAGAGGTCTCCTCCCTTGCCAATCGCAATTCCGGGCTTCTCGGCTTCGATAGTTACCTCACCGACATCTGGGCTGAAAATTATCTCCGAGATGTTCGCCTCCGGAGGAATCATGCTTATTATTTCTTTTTTGGCCTCCTCCGGGTCGGTCAGGATTGAGGGGTCCGGGCGAAGTGTGATCCGCTTGCGGATCCTACGCGCTAAATCCTTGATGATTTCGCCGTTCTCCATGAGGAGATCGAGATCCCGGCAGTAGATCACCACCTTCGGCCCCTCAAAGTCGATACCCGAGACTATCCCTGCGAATGGTGTTTCCTCTCGCACTATGTTCTTTATCTCCTCTAAGAGCTTCTCAGCAGCCATGCTAGCTCCCCTCAAGCGCGAAAGCTAGGAGATTAATTTTTCTATCTCCTCATCGGAAAGTTCCCGATATCCGGCTTCAGTCACAGTAGCGATTTTGACAGCATTTCCCGTGCCGATATCCCGCCGGATTGCGGTATCTATCGCTCTTGCCGCAATCGGCAAAGCCTTCTCAACCCTCATCCCTTCTTTGAATTCCCTCTCGAGCACACCATGTGCTACGGGGGAGCCGGATCCCGTCGCCACTTTCGTTTCCTCCATCATCGAACCATCGAAGCTAACGAGGTACAGGCTTGGACCGGAATTGTCCATCCCGGCAACTATCAGGAGAGCAAGATAAGGGAAGAGGCGATATGCATGCATTATGTTGGCAGCGAGCTTCGCTGCTGCTTTGACGCTCATCGGTACTCCTTCACTAATCCGATAGTAATTGGCCTCCGCCCGCAACATTCTGACTAGGCCCTGCGAGTCCCCAACACTACCAGCTACCGTGACGGCTATTCCATCGGTTATCTTGTATATTTTACGCGCGCGCTTGCTGGCTATGAGATACCCAGCAGTAGCCCGGGTATCAGTAGCTAGGATTACCCCGTCCTTACACACCAACCCAACTGTTGTCGTTCCCTTGAGGTGCTTCAAGTTCTCGTCCTTCAAATGCACTCCTCTCTCGAGAAACCGTTTAGAAACGGTCAATAAGAATTCTCACACCCACAATATAAAAACTTACTTGTGGTCTAGAAGTCTAGGAGTAAATCGAAAGCTTATTTCAAAGGATGGTAAACTCTTGGGCAAGAACATGAAGGAACCAAAATTCATGGAGCTTCCTAGGGAAGTTTGGATGGGCCCCGGGGTGCTTGGGAAGATAGTGAGCGTTTGTCAGCGTTTGCCCCTTGGGGAGAAAGCCCTAGTCGTGGATGACCCTAAGACCTACAAGATAGCTGGTGAGAGAATCTGCCGCCTGCTCAGGAGGGCCAACTTCGACGTGGAACACGTGGAAATCCGGAGAGCAGACATGGAGACCGTAAAAACAGTCCAAGAATTGACCAAGAACGGGGTGGCTTTCCTCATCGGCGTTGGTGGAGGGACTTGTATAGATGTGGCGAAGTTCGCCTCGTTCCGCGAGAGAAAACCCTACATAAGCGTGCCAACGGCCGCCACGCACGACGGGATAGCCTCCTCTCGCGCATCGATCAAAGGGCGGGATAGACCAACATCCATAAAGGCACAGGCCCCCATAGCCATCGTGGCAGATACCCTCATCATCAAGCGAGCCCCGCATCGTCTTCTCGCAGCCGGTTGTGGAGACGTGATAGCGAATTATTCCGCGGTTTACGACTGGGAACTCGCATTCAAGCTGGGGAAAGAATCCTACAGCGAATACGCCGCCGCCCTATCTAAGATGAGTGCGAAGCTGGTAATGAAGAACGCGGAAATTATAGGACGACATACTGAGGAAAGCGTCAGGAAGGTAGTTAAGGCGCTGATAAGTAGCGGTGTTGCAATGAGCATCGCTGGTAGTAGCCGTCCGGCGAGTGGCTCAGAACATCTCTTCAGCCACGCACTCGACATGATCGCCCCGAGACCAGCATTACACGGCGAGCAGTGCGGGGTCGGTGCGATAATGATGACGTGCCTCCAAGGCAACGATTGGAGACCTATTCGAGATGCTCTCAAAAAAATCGGAGCTCCAACGAATGCGGAGGAGCTTGGAATCGAACCGAAGTACATCATCGAGGCCCTCACAATCGCTCACGAAATCAGGCCAGAACGCTATACCGTGCTAAGAGACGGATTGGACGCCCGCGAGGCAGAACGCCTAGCGAAGGAAACCGGTGTCATTTAAGCCCCGCTCCCCCTCGCTCCAGCCACTTTCTCCTCAGCCTCTTCGCTAGTTCCCCATTTTGGACTACAAGAGATCCTCGATACCCGCAATTCCGGCAATCATATATCTGCCCGAGCCACGGTTGATTCCATTTCATATCGTCAGAACCACACCTAGGACAGTATATCGGCCCCACTACAGGCTTCTTTTTTCCCTTCTTGTTCCCACTCATCGAGATCACTAAAGTTTGAGTAATTCCGGACCTCCTTCTAGTATTTCCCCACTTATAGGTTCGGGGGGAGGCCAGTTGAACCCCCATTCCTAGATGGAAGTTGCCGATGCCGATAAAGCATTTTTAGCTTGACAACTTGTTTATCGTCAAAGTACAGGAAGTCGGCGCCTTACTTCACAAATTTCGCCACAAGTGCGCCTTTTCTCACGCCCAAGCTCCTCGCCACGGGGACACACTTCGCCCTAAGGAGATAAGCTAACCTCCCCCTCAACTTATCCTCGAACTCCGATATCGTCTCGTAGTTTCCCATCCCCTTCGCCAGAACTAAATCGACCTCTTCCATCTTCTCAAACAGCTCCCCCGGCCCCAAGTCCGGTCGCACCCCCACGGCCGTCCCCGACGAGATTATCTCCGCGAACTCGTGGATGCCCAATGCCCTAAGATCGTCCATTGTCACGTCCTCCTGAACAGGGATGGACTTCCCCGTGATAAACACCTTAACACCATTCCCCGCTATCTCCTTCACTAGAATGCGATCGAAAATTATCTCCCCGCAGTTGTCGGTGAGGTAGAGTATCTCCTTGCTACTCATGATTTTTGAAATCACCTCATCCAAATCGTCGTGAGCAAGACCTCCTGAGAGCAACGCGTCGAATTCCCCCTTAAAGTTCTGAGGGTCGAACTTATGGCCGGCTACGCTAAATTCCATCGAATTTCCAATTACTGCCAGAATTAGCGCCGTCCTCAGCCTCTCCCTTAGTCCGCCAGCCTCTCGGACGAGCCTCTCCGCGTAGGGGGCCAGCTCCATCGCCGCTTCATTGTTCATCTTCTTGCGGTCGCGGTACAGGTCCGGATTGGAGGTCACCCTCATTACTATCTTGTTCTGCTCGTCCCCGAGGTGAGCCGGAACCGCATCCTCCGAAATGTTCCTCGATAAAAACTCAGCAACGAGCGAAAGGGCCTTTAATCTCAGCCCATCATCGTCGGTGGCGATGCGTAGTTGGCTTACCGCGCGATCCATTATGCACGAGACGCACTCCGGATGCAACTTCACGCTGATGCCCCAAATCCTTAATGAAACGGCCTCTTTTTTCCTTTTCTATAGCTTCAGAGGGGAAGCAGGCGGATTTTTTCCCTTTCTATCCGCTCATAGAGAGAGGGATTCCTTTTTCGAAGTTCGGAGTACTTCAGGGGATCGAGTACGAGGGGCCTTATCTCCTTACCAATCTTCCGAGAGGCCTTATCTAACACCTTACTTATATACTCCGGATCTGCACGCGATAAGACCAAAATATCAAGCGGGGAATCGGGAGGATCCTGACCCCTCGTTGAAGGACCAAATAGGTAGACCCCGCTGAGATCGCATTTATCGAGAGCCGAGACGAGTTCGCCCATAGCCAAAATCCTCCAAATCTCTCGTCCGAAAGAATTCTGCCATCGTAACCGGTACACCTTCTTACGCCCGAGCTGGAACCCGCCCAAGATCCCCCTCTTACTCAGCTTCTTGAGCCATTTTATGGTAGTGGCCTTGGATAGTCGCGCTTTCCGCTCGATCTCCTTGGTGTAGAACCCATCCCTAGGGTTCTGACAAAATAGCTGGAGGATCTTCATTGCCGCCCTAGATCCGAGAATCTCCCTCATTTCATCCCATTATAGTTCAGTTCGTTAAACCATTAATAAGTGTTGTTTTACCTATTTTAACTTACTTCCAAGAATCCCCCGAATTTAATTCGTGGGGTGTCAAAGAGTATCTATCACCGGTTTTCTGCCGAGATGCTCGGCAGCGGTCACGACCTTAACTCCTCTATCCGCGCCCGTTTCCCAAACCATTCGCGTCTTTTCCCGGTACCTCCTCTCCCTAAGGAGATGATGGTCATAAACAAGCAACCTGAGGTTCTTGGACCGCTCGATCACTTCACACGTGTTCCTGACGCAACGGTTTAAGTTGGTCCGGATGAGCATAAACCCCATATACGTCGGGGGACCGTCCAATATCAGAACCGTCGGGTTCTCTTGGATTATCCACTCGGCGTAATCCTCTATGTAGATCCCGCTTAAGTCGGATGTATGGATGACTTTCTCCCCCGGATATTCGATAACTGTCGCGAACACCCAGCCCACGCGCGAGAACTCGATGCCGTGAAACATCGGAGGGGTGAACCTTAGCTTGGTGCGCCCAAACCTGAACTCTCTTCCTTCCGGGAACTTGACTTCGACATCGCGAAACGTGAGCTCCGGTATCGTCTTAAACGAATGCCATTTCTCGACGCGCCTTCGAAACCACTTAAGCCCCTTTTCGAGCAGTTCCTTCCTGCGCCGATTATAATCCCCGAAATCCATATCCCTCGCCAAGGGGATGTCGTCAAGGGGATTACCGTAGGACTTGCGCGCACGCGCTTGGAGCATCTGGTCAAGATCCGTCTCGCCAAACGAACGACAAAGATTATCGAAGAAGTGTTCGGCCCGCCCCCTTTGAGAATCATTGATGTATTCATTTGGATTCTTGACCAGTAAGAGCTTCCCCTTGTAGAGATTGCGGTCAAAGTCCGTGAAGTGATCGTAATGATAGTGCGAAATTACTATGACATTCGCTTCTTGGCTCGCTTTCCTTATCTCCCGTGCGCCTTGGGCTTTCCAGTAAAGTTTTTTCGTCAAAGGGGCCGGAAAGCTGGGCTGCATTATTGCAACCCCCGGGTCGATGAGAACCGAAACATCAGGAGTCCGGACCAAGGTGGACGAGCTTTTCGCGCCCAAGGAGTCGAACCACACCAAGTCGAAAGTGATCTTATTCATCGGCCCTTTTGTTGGTTTTGCTCTTGGTATGTAAAAAGGGCTTCCGCTCAGTGGTTCCCAAAAATTGAAAGGTGGATAAGCATGTCCTCGCCTACCCCACGATTGGCGAGCATTTTTGGTTACTCAACGTAGTCGAGCCAATCTTCATATTCTGGTCTCCTTCCCCTAACCGTCTCGAAGAATGTTCGCTGAAGTTTTCCGGTGATCTCACCACGCTTTCCACTTCCTATGACATTGCCATCTATTTCCCGGATAGGGGTCACCTCCGCCGCGGTGCCAGTAAAGAAAGCCTCGTCGGCGCGGTAGAGCCTTTCCTTCGAAATGTTCTCCTCCCTAACGAGGATTCCCTCATCCCGAGCAATTCTAATTATGGAGTCCCTAGTGATCCCCCCGAGCGCCCCAGAGGAAAGAGGGGGAGTCACGAGGTTCCCGTTTTCTACTATGAATAGGTTTTCCCCGGGCCCCTCCGTCACGAACCCATCTAGGTTTAGGAGGATCGCCTCCTCGTAGCCGGACTTAAGAGCATCCACCTTGGCGAAAATCGAGTTCGCGTAATTCGCAACGAGCTTAGCCGCTGGGGGCAGTATGCGCGGGTGAATCCTGACCCACGGCGAAATCTTCGCTCGAACCCCTTTCTCCAACCCATCCTCGCCGAGATACGTCCCCCAAGGCCACGCCGCTATCGCCACATTCACGGGGGCGCCCTCGGGGTTGAGTCCCATTACACCATAGCCGTAGAAAGCGATTGGGCGGATGTAGCACTCCTCTATCTCGTTGGCCCTTATCATCTCCTTCGTCGCCGCCACGAGCTCATCAACGGAGTATGGAAGAACCATCCCTGTTATCTTCGCAGAATTTTCCAAGCGCTTGATGTGATCCACGAGCCTGAACACCGCCGGGCCCTTCTCCGTCTTATAGCAGCGAATCCCCTCGAAGACGCCGAGCCCGTAGTGAAGGGTGTGGGTCAAGACGTGGACCTTCGCCTCATTCCACGGGACGAGCTTCCCATTCATCCATATTAGCTTGGTCGGCGTTAACCCCATTTTCCCGCACCGAGATTTTCTACCCAATACTTTTTAACTCTACCGCGGGAAGTCCCCTTCCGCAAGGGAGGGGAGAGGGACGGAACGCATATATTATGGTTGGTGATAAAAGCTCCCTCGAGTAGGGCTGGGACGGCCCGAACCCAACGCCTGTGGAAAACCGATGACCTGCGCGGCGCAGGTAGGCTGGACATCGAACCTCCGTGACCGCGCGTCGGGGATCGGGTCCGGTGGATGAAGCAGGAGGCTCCCCGCGAAAGCTGGGAGCAGTCCACCGATAAGGCATCGCAGGGATGGGAACTTACCATCCCAAGACCTCCCCAAGGGCCTCAAGCATCTCCTCTATGTCCTCCGGAAGGATGTAACCCATATTTCCTATCCTAAAGGTCCGCTCCTTCAAATCCCTGTACCCCTTTGCTAGCTCAAATCCCCGCTTCCTCATCTCCTCGTACACCTCTACCCCGCTCATCCCCTCCGGAGCGTTCACGCAGGAAATTGTGGGACTCTCGTAGCCCTTTTGGGGGAAGAGGGAGAGGCCAAGCTTTTCGATGCCCTTATTTATCATCTGGCTACGCTTCAAGTAGAGTTCAAAATATTTTTGCTTTCCCCCCTCCTTCTCGATCAGCTCCAATTGCTTTCTCAAGGCATATACTTGCGGGATCGGAGGAGTCATATGCGTGCTCCCTTCCTTCAGGTATTTTTCAAATAATTTGAAGTCGAAATACCACCCCTTGTTTTGCGCTCCCTCCGAGAGCCTCAAAGCCTCCTCGCTCACGCTGGTCATGGCGAGCCCCGGGGGAATCCCGAAGCACTTCTGCGAACTAGCGAAGCAAACGTCTATCCCCCACTCATCGACCTTGAGTTCTATCCCGCCCATAGCGCTCACGGCATCCACGAGAAGGAGCTTCCCGTGCTCCTTGACGACCCTCGCCAGCTCCTGCAACGGATTCGTCAGCCCGATGCTGGTTTCGTTGTAGGTTATCGTAACGGCCTCCACATCTGGAACCGAGGAGAGCTTTTCGTCGAGGAGA
The DNA here is from genome assembly GCA_021163965.1 of Hadesarchaea archaeon. Taxonomy (GTDB): domain Archaea; phylum Hadarchaeota; class Hadarchaeia; order Hadarchaeales; family JAGGTB01; genus JAGGTB01. Next base: position 10,878 of record JAGGTB010000044.1, read on the forward strand.
TCGGGAGTTATGGGCTTTCCCAGCTCAACCTCGAGCCGCTCAACGTCCCTACCGTTCGCCTCTCCGATACTGACGTAGCGCCTCCCGAAGGCTCCGCTGACGCAACACAGCATCTTCCGCCTGACGCAGTTTCGAACCGTTGCCTCCATCACCCCCGACCCCGTGCTCGGGAGGAGGAAGACTGCGTTTTCGGTCTCGAGAAAGCGCTGCAACCTCTCGACGGTCTCCAAGTGAACCTCCTTATACTCCTTGCTCCGGTGGCTGAGCATCTGGCGGGACATCTCCTCTAAAACCTCTGGACGACAAGCCACCGGTCCGGCTGTGAAGAGCTTCATTTTTCTCAGGCATTAAGGGTCTACAACCAATATTAGCTTTTTCCCTGGACCTCAAACATATGCCCCCGACAAAAAAAGGCCCTAGTGTGAAGGCCGTCAGGGCAAGCGGATGGATTTTCCCTTCCTCAGGAGCTTTTCGAGTTCCTCGGGGTCCATCCCGAGCTCCTTTGCGACTTTTTTTATTTTCTTCTTCTCTTTTACGTCCTCGGGCGTGATGATGACTCCCAACTTTCGGCCCCCATCTCGCACTAAATGACTCTTTGTTATCCATCCGGAATAAAAGCGAGGGGCGACCAAAATCAACTTTTCTTGGAAAGGTACTCTCTTGTTATTTTGATCGCACAGTACTTGCCACACATCGTGCAGACGCTCGGGTCGAGGGTCGGCGGCCTTTTTCGCCGGAGTTCCACTGCCCTCTCGGAATCTATCGCTAGCTCGAACTGTCTCTCCCAATCAAGCTCCCTGCGAGCTCTAGCCATTTCGATATCTTTGTCAACACCTATCCCCCTGGCGACATCCGCCACGTGGGCAGCTATTCTCGCGGCTATCACGCCCTCCTTAACATCCTCCGAACTAGGCAGACAGAGGTGCTCAGTAGGTGTGACGTAACAAAGAAAATCCGCGCCCGCTGCAGCCGCGAGAGCCCCACCGATGGCCCCGACGATGTGATCGTAACCCGGAGCGATATCGGTGGGGAGAGGACCGAGCACGTAAAAAGGTGCCCCCTTGCAGATTGTCTTCTCGAGCTTCACATTTGCCTCGATGTGGTCAATGGGTAGATGTCCGGGCCCCTCGACTATCGTCTGCACGTCCCTAGCCCGCGCTCGTTCAACGAGCTCGCTTATAGTCAAGAGCTCTTGGAATTGGACGGGGTCGGAGGCATCCGCCAAGCATCCGGGGCGCATCCCATCGCCCAAGCTAAGCGTCAAATCATATTCCCTCGCTATATCCAAGAGATAATCGAACTCCCGGTAGAGGGGGTTCTCCTCCCCGTGGTGGATCATCCACGCCACCACGAAGGAACCACCACGGCTGACGAAGTCGAGCAATCTCCCATTCCTCCGAAGGGTTTCGACTGCCTCCCGGGTGACCCCACAGTGGACGGTGACGAAATCGACCCCGTCCTCGGCGTGCTTTCGGATAGCGTTGAAGATGTCGTCGGAACTCATGTCCACGACGCTTCCCCTCTTCGTTGCTGCCTGATATATGGGGACCGTCCCAACCGGCACCTTAACGGCCTTCAATATGCGCCTCCTTATTTCATCGATATCCCCTCCGATGCTCAGATCCATGACGGTATCCGCGCCGTACTTCACCGCGACCTCGGCCTTCTTCACCTCCTCATCGACGTCCGCGTAATCTGGCGAACTCCCCACATTCGCGTTGACCTTTGTCCGTAATCCTCCGCCAATCCCTTTCACCTCGACCTCCTCACGCCTGACGTTCTTAGGAATCACTAGCCTCCCAGCAGCGAGCTCCTTCATCACTTGCTCGACTGGTCTGCCCTCCGCCTGCGCGACCGCCCTCATCTCCTCCGTCACTTCCCCTCGCTTGGCCTTGGCCATCTGCAACATATCTACCACAGATAAAGATTGGCCCCAAACTAAAAAGGTTGAGGCCACTTAAGCATTATCGACAGGCTAGATATCCAACTCAAAGGTAGTAACATGCCAAGGATAATTGCTATCCTATCGGATCTTGGAACTAGGGATTACTTCGTGGGGGCGATGAAAGGGACAATTCTGGCAGTCAACCCAAAAGCCGAGATAGTCGACATCACCCACGAGATACCGAAGCAGGACATTCGAAGCGCCGCATTCGTGCTAGCCAACGCTACC
>JAGGTB010000034.1 GCA_021163965.1 Hadesarchaea archaeon
AACGTCGCGAGCAGGGAGATCTCGGTGTCGAACGTTGGGCCCGTTGCAGAATTCGCCTATACACCGGAAGCCCCGGTCGCTGGGAGGGAAGCGGTCTTCGACGCCTCCGCGAGCTCCGACCCAGACGGAAGCATCACAGGCTACGAGTGGGACTGGGACGACGACGGAGTCTTCGACGTTAGCGGGGTAGTCCAGACCCACGTGTTCCCGGCCGGCGAGCACCGCGTCACCCTGAGGGTAACAGATGACGATGGAGCAACGGACACTGAGACGAAGACGATTGAGGTAAACGAGCCGCCGAGGGCCGATGCTGGCGGGCCCTACACCGTCAGGGAGGGCGAAACCGTCGAGCTCGATGGGAGCGGGAGCCACGACCCGGACGGCGAGATAGTAAGGTACCTGTGGAGGATCGCGGAAGACCCAACTGGGACCTCCTCCCTGACCGGGGCGGATTCCGTGACCCCCATATTCCATGCACCTCGCGTCGAGTCGAAAACGGGGGTCGTAGTCGAACTTATCGTGACGGACGACGACGGGGCGACTGGCATAGACACCGTGACCATTACGATTCAGCCGGCACCGAAGTTGGTGCAGTGGATAGTCATCGGAGTGATATCGGCTGCGGGGATCGGTGCTCTGCTATACCTCCTGATCAGGAAACATAAACACATCCTTCAGGCGGGCTCGCTGATCTTCTTCCCCGTCCTTTTAACCCAATCCTCGATCGACACGGCGAATTTCTTCTCAACTTTTTCCCTGTGTAGGCTGTTGTACGTGCAGAAGGATCTTATTTTGCCGTCTGGAGTCGCATAGTGGATCGAGCATCTCTGAACCCTATCCAAGTCCATGTTCCAAACGTCCTGGAAGTGCATTATCCCGATCATGACGAGCCTGTGCATGAGCTTCCCTAGGGCTCCGTAGCTTCCCTTCGTTATCACGTCCTTTATTAAGCCCCTGATGAGGCCGGACTTCACCATGGGGAGGAGCTTCAGCAGCTTCATCTTCGCCGCGGTCCTTTTACCAGCGATTCCGGAGTAATGCACGTCCCAGAAGATATCGGCGAACTTGTCGACGTCCACGATCTTCGTTATGGGCTTGTAAGATCCGTCATCCTCCACGACCAGAAACGTGGCCGCACCGCACATGGGGTGCATGGTAAACTCCGGGTACGCACGGTTCTTCAAAACCCCCATCCCCTTGGAGATGGGAACTGGCCAGTTCACCGGCCTCCAATCCCAACGGGCCACGGCTCCCCCAGTTTGCTCCTCTATCAGCTTGAGCGCGTCCGGTATCGTGATGCGGAGTTTCCTCATCTCCTCCTTCCTAGCCCTCCCAGCCATCGATATCGGTTGGATGTTGACGCACTTCACCACGTCGTGATTTTTGACCGCGTAGTCGACTATGTCGCCCAAGTCCCCTTCGTTCACGCCCTTCGCCAGCGTGACGACGAGAACTATCGATTTCAGCCCTATCTTCCTCGCGTTCTCTATGACCTTCTCCTTTATCGGAACTAGGTCCGTCCTGCCCCTGAGTTTCTTGTAGATCCCCTCCCTCAGGCCGTCGAACTGCAGGTAGAGCGTGTTCATCCCGGCGTCCAAGAGCTTCCTGAAGTACTCGATGTCCTCCGCGAGCCGCAGTCCGTTGGTGTTCACCTCCACGTGGGCTATCCCGGCCTTTTTCGCTTCCCTGATGAGGTCAGGCAGGTCGTCCCGCAAGGTCGGCTCCCCGCCGCTGAACTGCAGAGCGTTGCACGCCCAAGGCCTGTTGGCCCTCAGGTTCTTGATCATCTCGACTATTTGCTTGTAGGACGGCTCGTAAACGTAGTTAGTTGCCCCAGCATAGGCGAAGCAGATCGGACAGGCCATATTGCACCGATTCGTGACGTCTATGATGCCCAAAATCGTGTACGTCTTGTGTTGCGGGCACAAGCCGCAGTCGTAGGGGCAACCGTGGACCATCTCGGTGCGGGGATTCTCTAGGCCATTGCCGACGTACCTAGCGGTGTACCAATTCTTGAAAAACCACCTGTAGATCTCGGCGTCTCCCCAGTAAACGTCCTCGAACTTGCCGTGCTCGGCGCACGTCTTTTCTAAGTAAATGGCGCCGTCTTCCTCGTAAATCCGCATGGGAATCCTCTTCTGGCAGACGGGACAAACGCTCGCGGAGTACATCTCAAATTTTTCGGATGCTTCGGGCTCGAGCATCTAAACACTCCTTCTGCCGATATGAGTAAGGAGAATATTAATGTTTTTACTCGGAGGCTACCGCCTCTGAATCAGCTCGTATAGCTCCCTCAAATCCCGGATCTCGTAATCCGGTCTTACCCTCGGCGGGGAACCATCCCTTTTTATCAGGACCGACGTCAGCCCGGCTTTCCTCGCCCCTATAACGTCGTGGTTTTCGAAGTCGCCTACGTGGAAGCTTTCCCCGGGACTTGAACCGACCGAGTTCAAAGCTAGATGGAATATCTGAGGGTCCGGTTTTGCCACCCCCACTTCGCCTGAAACTACTATGACATCGAAGTACTTGGAGAGGTCAAATCTTTCGATCTTCTCCCACTGGTCCAAGCGGGGACCGTTGGTGACGAGGCCCTTCTTTCCGGGCAAGTTTCGGAGGACTTCCTCGGCATCGGGGTATACAAAAGTCTTCTCCAAAGACCGGATCCGATACATTTCCGATAGCTCCTCGGCGAGATCTCCATCCCCCAAGAGCTCCTCGAAGATGGGTTTCCTGGTGTCGATTTTGCCCATCTGGATGTACCTATCGAAGACCTCGGAATATTCATCCTTTCCTACCTCGGGCGCGCCGAGTTCCCTAGCGCACCTGTTTAGGATGTCGATCTTTTTCTCGCTCGTGCCAAGTATCGTCCCGTCGAGGTCGAACAGGATTGCCATTTGTAGCCCCCACTCTTCAAACTAGCGGAAAGAATAAAAGCTTGGCTGCTGCTTCGCCGTTCTGAATTCCTATATCATTCTGCATCGGAATCCTTCGGGCTCCGTCCTGGGCTTCATCCCGGGCACGGCCCGCCTTTCCGCTCCAAGACCGCATCTGCCCGCATTCGGGGGGAACGGTTTTCCGCAGGTTTCGGGGCTTCATCGTTCTCTCCGGCCCCCTCCCCACATCCTTGGGTTCGGGCCCGCCCATTCGGCCCGCGCCACACATCGGGCGGTTGCAAAAGGAAATCGGTTGCCCGGTTTAAGCGGTTTTCGGGGAGAGATGGCTGAAAGTAATCGCGATGGTACGGTTTGATGCGGAAATCAGTAGCAGTTTCAACACCCCTTATCCCGACAAAAAGTGAGATCGCAGGAGCAAACGTCTTCAAATCTTCATCGCCCGGAAGAGCTCGCTGAAGTACCCCTCCACGTCGACTTTCTTCTCCCCCCTCGCTATGTCCCTCCTCCAGGCCTCCAAGAAGAAGTTCTCCAGCCCGTAGAATTCGGCCGCGCTCACCAATTTCTTCTTGAGGTCCTCGGCCAGCTCGAGGACGTCCTCCACCTTCTCCCGGTATTTCACGTCCCTCAGGATGTGGTGGTCCAGGATTATGGTCTTCGCCCGCGTCTCCTCGATCGCCCGCTTCAGGTTCTCCTTTGACCTGTCAAACGACTCCCTCGACATCCTCCAGCCCAGGAAGATGGTGGGATACCCGTCCAGGATCATGAACTTCGGGTCCTTCTCCAGTACCCACCTCAGCGCTGCGGGGTCCGCAAGGTTCTGGGCGTCGCTCCCGAAGAGGAACGAGTCCTTTCCCCTCTCCAGGTAGGCCATGACCACGGTCCCGACCTTGCTCCCCACCTCCCCGTGCCACACCGCGGGGGAGAAGGAGATGTGAACCCCTTTCACCTCGAAGTCCCTGTCGTCGGCCCACTCGATCTCCCCCGCGAGCCCCTTCGCCTTGGACTCGAAAATCGCCCCGCGCTTTTTCCCCGAATAGTTGATGTTCTTCGTCCGATCCTTGGCGAGGACGAGCTTTCCCTCGAAACAACTCCTGTACATCTCCTCGTCGTCGGGGAACGGGTGGTGATCGTAGTGGTAGTGGGTAACGATCGAGACATCGGCCTCCCGCGAGACCTCCATTATCTTCCCTCGGGAGAGCTCCAGGGCCTTCAGCTCGGCCTCGGTCGGCCCCAGCCCGTAGCGGGTGGGACCGAGGGCGACCCCGGGATCGATCTGAACGCGGAGACCGCCAATAGAGACGAAAGTTGACATGCTCCTGACGCCGAAGGAATCGTAGGCTATCGGAAGGACCTTCGTTTCGAACACCTTGGCCGTCTCTCTGGGGACAATTGATACTGAACCCCGATTTCTTATAATTGGTTAAGGATCCCCGCTATCCGACCGAGAAGCGGCCGAAGTAGCGGGAAGAATCTTAGGTTCTAAACCAACTTAGGTTCTAAACCAATCTCTCCAGCTGCATTATCACCCTTTTCTTATCTTCTTCTCCGTATTTCGTCGTCGCGAAAATTCCCCTCCAGCTATCTAGAAAAGTCTTCCTTCTCATCTCAGGAATTATTTTTTCCTTAAGCTTTTCTTGAAATATTTCTGGATAAGGCAATACTTCCCTAACTCTTTCTTTCAGCTTAGACGGAATCCCGTTTTCCCTGACAAGCGAAGCAATATCCCTTATGTCGGAGGCCCTTGCGGAGACGACCTTCGTGATAAAATAATCTCGATAATCGGGAATGGGTAGCTCAATTGGCTTGTTGGCTACTGGAATAGAAATGAACTTCCTATTTCTAATCATGACCTCGTCAACTACTATAACTTCCTTGGCCCCTCTCCCCCTGATCTCCCCCTCCACAAAATCCATTGAGACCTTTATTCTGGCCCCGTTATGCTTGACGAGCTTTACGCATCTTAAAAATCCATAGTCGCTTCGCTTTTGCTCCTCCTCAATCGAGTAGCCTTCAGGGAGAATCTCTCTAACTTCATCTATATTCCAACCGTTCTTTTTCATTAGGGCAAAATCACAATCCCTAGTGAATCTCGAGAATGAAATGAAGGCTCTCAGAGCATAGCCGCCGACTATTATTAGCTCTGGGTTCGTAAAAGCTTTGGTGCTTTCTGAAAGGGAGAGCAAGCTTTTCAAAATCTCTTCTTCCCGTCTTTTCATCAGGTTTATTGCTCTAGGCAAACTCGGCAACCTTCCCCACAGCTTCGTTTATCAGATCTTTGACATCGCCCACTTTCAACTCGATGGCTTTAACTTTGAAAATCTCTCTTCCGAAATGCTCGTTGAATAGTTTGCATCCGTACCTTATAGCTGCCCAAGCTCTCAAGTCCGTTTTTGATATCCTTTTCCACCTTGCCAATCGCTTCAATTTATTAAAATTAATTTCTTTTCTTCTAAAGTACAGGATTGCGAAGGCATCCATAAAAGACCATTCAGCTAAGCAATTGACTATGCAAGATTCCAAAGCCTCAACGAACAAGCCATTCACCTTTTCATACTCATAAGGTATCTCCTTGCAATACTCAACTTCAAAGATCCAACCCATTTGCTTGGCAAAGATTTCCAAAGCGCGCTTATAAGATTGGTCATTAACCGCTAATCGGAAAACGTTACGGTGAACAAAATCATAATTCCACAAGCTTGCAGCGGTCTGCTTAATTACTATTTTAAAGCCTTTATCCTCGGCTAAGAAATCCCAAACATCTTTATAGCTAGTTGGAATCCAATACCAACCCCAGGCTATCCGCTTAACTCCACCGCTTTTGCTCAACCTATGCAAATATTCCTTAGCTCTGGGATGGATCTCTTGGGCGGAGCCAACACTAAATAAACCCCCAGACCAATTCTTTACCAGCTTGGCCTTAAACTCATCCAAGTACATTAAGTCACCTTTAATTCAAATTTGGCACACTAATATTTTAAAGGTCACCTTTCAAATAAGAATGGCCCGAGTAAGAGCTTTCACCGTTTCTGTTCCGGAAACAACTGGTAACCTCATCCAAATCCTCTGGTGTTGCTACACCGAAATCTCGGCGATCTCCACGCCAGCCCTAGGCAGTGGCTCCTTGATGTCCGCCAAGTAGAGTTCGATCGCTTCCTTTATGTTGCGAAGCGCCTCCTCGCGAGTCTCGCCCTGTGACACACATCCGGGCAGGCTCGGCACATAAACGACGTAGCCGCCCTCTTCCGCTCGCTCCAAGACCACCTTGAGTTTCATGTTCCCGTGTAACTCCTTTGGAATGTCACTATAACTGCTTTCCGGTCAGCGCCGACTTTTTGCCCTCTTTCTCAACTGCATCGAAAGACTCTCCCCCCCCACAAAATCCATTGAGACCTTTATTCTGGCCCCCTCATGCTTCGGGGAGAGGCCGCCGAAAGTAATGTCATCAATATAACAAATTCCCTCGATGTTAACGTTGTTCATATTGTACACGAAGCTAACGTTTTGGGCCAGCTGTTGGCAAGACTTAATTCCAGTTCCTCTCCGAAAGCTGGCACCGGTAAAATGGTGCGTGCGAAAGCAATCAAGGACTAGTTCGAAGTACCTCCATCTTCTGTCTCACCTCCCCTCACTTTTCCGTCGCCGGAACTTCTTCACGGTCTTCGTCAGTCTCGGCATCTTTCGCGCTAGTTTAAGCACCTTCGCAGCTTTTGTGACCTTCGCCGTCCTTGTAACCTTCACAACCTTAGCTGCCCTCGCGACCCTAGCCACCCTAGCGACCCTCGCAACCCTAAGCAGCCTGAACGCGCGGATTATGCTCATCTCCATTATGAGAGCTGGGATCGAGCCCAGGATGTCCGCCCAGCTATCGCGTAGACAGTTCCTTTTAGAGGGCGCCCGGTAGAACCTGAAGCCGAGCTCGGTTATGAAGACCGCGCATACCCCCAAGTCGATCCATCCAAATAGCTCCTTCTGCTCGGGAGTTGGCTCGAAAATAAGCGATACGGCAAGCGGGCTTAACGCGAAAATCGCCAGCCCAGCCATCGCGATATCGATGACTCCCAACTTTTCTTGCTTCATGGTCCCCCAAGGTTGATCTGGCTACGGTAGTGAAATCAATTACGGCAATCCACGATCGCCCGCGGCACGTGAACGGACATCGCGGTCCAGCCAGAACCTCCTGGTTATCTCATCCGCCGTGATGGCCAAAGTATACTTACCGCCACCCTCACAAACGTGAGCCATACCCATGGTGCGGATTTGAACCACAAATCCGGAGGAAAGTCACTTTTCCCGAAAATTTCCGGCAATATCTCGGTAGATCTCCGTAAAACTCCTAGAAAACGCCCCAACTACTTCCGAATGCTCGTGGTGCGGGGGGTGGGATTTGAACCCACGAACCCCTACGGGACACGGCCCTGAACCGTGCGCTTTCAAGGCGTTTTCGAGACGCCTCTTTGACCAGACTTGGCTACCCCCGCCATCCCAAAAGTTCTCGCCAAATCCTTTAACTTTATCCTCGGATGGGCACGCGGATAGCAACCTTTATGAAAATCCTCGTCAAAAATGAACTCGGACGCAAATGTTCGGCACCACCATGTTGTTCATCGGAGACTTCGGCGCGGACACCCTCTTGGCTTGGATGATAATACTGATTCTCTTCTCCATTATCTACGTACTGCTCGCGCCCCAGATGATGGGCATGCAGGGCTGGATGTTCCTCCGGCAGACGAAAAAGGCCGTCCGGGAGCTCGAGGAGTGGGCGATGCAGAGCCGGAGGATAGCCCTCAAAAGCATCAGCAGGTACGGCCGCCCCCGGCGCGACATCGCGAAAGAGCTGGACAACTTCCTAGAGTTCTTCGCGATCGAGCCAGTATCCGACGATCCAGTCGGGGTCCTGAACCGCTTGGAGCACATCCTAGACGTCAGGAAGAAGAGGTTCGAGGGGATCATCAAGCACTTGGCGCCGAAGAGCGACCCGGACGAGGCCGCGAACCTCGAGATGACCTTGGAGGGCGCGATAGCCAGCTACACCCTCTTCAGAATCGTGCGCCACCTCATCACGATGGCGGAGAAGACCAAAAGCATGCAGCTCGCCATGCTCCTCCAGATGCAGATGCCGATCCTGAAGGAGTACGCGAAAGCCTACCTCGACGCGACCGAAACCTTCTCGAAGGGCAAGCCCATAGGCGACGGGTTCGGGGCGATGGTCGCCACGAAGCTCGCGGGTAAGGCCAAATGGCGCGAACCCGTCAAGGATACCGTCTACGCCGAGACCGAAATCGAGGGCAGGAGAGTGTTTGTGATCAAAGCCAAAGGGCCGGGGGGCAGGGTCGGGAAGCCCGGAGAGATCATCAAGCGCCTGTGCAAGCGGCGGAAGATAGACCGGATAATTATGGTGGACGCGGCCCTGAAGCTCGAGGGCGAGAAGAGCGGGCAGATAATTGAGGGAGTCGGGGCTGCCATCGGCGGGCCCGGGGTGGAGAAGTATAAGGTCGAGGAAATCGCGACGAAGCGCAAAATACCCGTGGACGCGGTGGTGGCCAAGGAGGGATTCAAGGAGGCGATAGGGCCACTCGACAGGCGCATCGCGAAGGCCGTGGACGCCGCGGTCGAAAGGGTGAAGAAGGCCATACGGGAGAGGACGAAGAAGGGGGACTCGGTGATAGTAGCCGGGATCGGAAACACCATTGGTATCGGGCAGGACCCGGACCAGCTACCGACCAAATTCCCGAGCCGGAGGGAGAAAGAGGGGCTGGAATCGGACAGATTTTTATTCCAACCCAGCTGACTTAGAACCGTCGCTGAAGTTTTATATAAATGAGATATTGATAAGGGAGGAGTATGCGGCGCTACAAACACCTATCCGACGTTCAGAGGCTGATGTGGGAGCCAGAGCAGGTCAGAAACATAGGGATAGTTGCCCACATCGACCACGGAAAGACGACGCTCACGGATTCCCTAGTTGCCGCCTCCGGGATAATCTCCTTCGAGCACGCGGGGGAGCAGTTGTTCACAGATTTCTTGGAGCTAGAACAGCAACGTGGGATAACGATCCAAACGGCGGCCGTCAGCCTAGCTCACAAGTACGAGGATAAGGAGTACATAATCAATCTGCTCGATACCCCGGGACACGTCGACTTCAGCGGGGACGTCACGCGGGCGTTGCGGGCCATCGATGGCGTGATAGTCGTGGTGGACGCCGTTGAAGGGGTTATGGTCCAGACAGAAACGGTCCTGCGTCAAGCCCTGCGGGAGCGAGCGAGGCCCGTGCTCTTCATAAACAAGGTTGACCGCCTCATCCAGGAACTTAAGCTCACCCCAGAAAAAATGCAGGAGAGATTCATAAAAATCATAACAAAATTCAACGAGCTCCTCAGAAGGTACGCTCCGAAAGAATTGGCGAAGGAGTGGACCGTAAACGTCGAGGATGGCTCCGTCGCGTTCGGCTCGGCCAAGCAGAAGTGGGCCCTCTCGTCGACGCAGATGAGGAAAAAGAACATCACCTTCAAGGATATCATCGAGATGTGTCAGAGCGGAAAGCAGGATGAACTCGCGAAGAGAAGTCCACTGTACGAGGTAGTTTTGGATATGGTCGTGCGCCACCTTCCCAACCCGAAGGAGGCGCAGGCCAAGAGAATCCCCCACATCTGGAGGGGAGACCCCTCAAGTCCCCTCGGCGAAAGCATGCTTTCATGCGATCCCAAGGGACCGATCTGCATGATGATTACCGACATCATAGTCGACGAGCAAGCCGGAGTGGTTGCCACTGGCCGGGTATTCTCCGGGACGCTCGAGAAGGGGAAGATGGTCCACTTAATCGGCGCGAACAGGGACGCGCGAATCCAGCAGGTCGGGGTCTATATGGGGCCAGACCGGGTGATGGTCGATAAGGCACCTGCTGGAAACATCGCGGCGATTATCGGAATGAAGGAGGCCTCGGTAGGGGAAACTATTGTGGAGGCCGGGACCGAAGGAGCGGGATTCGAGGAGTTGCGATACGTCAGCGAGCCCGTGGTCACAGTTGCGGTAGAGCCCAAGGACTACAAGGAGCTCCCCAACCTGGTAAACGAGCTGAGGAAGATATCCCGCGAGGACCCGAACGTCCATGTGAAGATTGACGAGGAGACCGGCGAATACCTCATATCGGGCATGGGGGAGCTCCACCTCGAAATAGTGCAACACCGGCTCAAGGAGGCGGGCTTGGAGGTAAAGACGTCGGAGCCGATAGTAGTCTACCGGGAGGGGATCAGGGGAAGGGCCGGGCCCGTTGAAGGGAAGTCCCCCAACAAGCACAACCGGTTCTACATCTCCGTTGAGCCCCTCGAACCCGAGGTGGTGAAGGCGATCGACGAGGGGAAAATTTACGACAAGCAGGACAAGAAAGAGCGCGCGCGCATGCTCCGCGAGCTGGGTTGGGAAACTCACGCGGCCAGAAACGTCATCTGTATCGAGGGGGCCAATATCTTCACCGATGTATCGAAGGGTGTGCAGTACATGCGCGAGGTTGAGGAATATGCCACGGAGGCTTTCAAGATGGCCATGAGGGAAGGCCCACTGATGAGGGAACCGTGCCGCGGGATTAAGGTGATGATAACCGATGCGATGTTGCACGAAGACGCCGTCCACAGGGGACCGGCCCAAGTGATCCCCGCCGTCCGAAGGGCAATTCACGCGGCGATGCTGATGGCAAACCCGATAGTGCTGGAGCCCCTGCTGAAGATCGAGGTGCGAGTTCCTCAAGAGTTTATGAGCGGGGCCACTCACGTGATCCAAGGGCGTCGCGGGAGGATAGGGTCAATAGAGGCCGAAGAGGACATCGCGATAATGAAGGCATCGATCCCGGTGGCGGATTCATTTGGGCTGGCCGCTGACATGCGCTCGCAGACCGAGGGACGTGCTATATGGGGAACGGAGTTCGATAGATTCGAGCCCGTGCCGGAACAGCTGGCAAGGGTGGCAATCAAACGAACGAGGGAGCGGAAGGGACTGAAGCCGGAACCACCTAAGCCAGAAGACTTGATCGAAAGGTAGCGACGGAATTGGCTATTTTCCCGTATTCCTCCGGAGAAACATCAGCTGGACGCTTATCCCACAACCCTCCTGGTAGCACCTCGCGGATTATCCTTCTCTTCTCCCCCCTAGAGAGTTCAAGTCCCGGGAAAACCTCGCCAAACGAGCGGAGGAGGGCATTACAAACTTTCTGTCGCCGGTGCTGGAACATCGCGCGGACTACATCGGCGAACGCCTCCTCGTCCCCTACCTCAAAAGGTGGTGCCCTAGGCTTCAATCGGACTATAGCCGATGTCACTTTCGGTCTCGGAAAGAAAGCGCGAGGCGGAACTTCCTCCAGGATTTCTACCTTCGCTCGGTAATAGACACTCACCGACAAACGACCGTAATCCCTCTCACCGGGTGACGCAACCAAGCGTCGAGCGAATTCTTTTTGGTACATCAGGACGGCGAGCTGGAAATCGTGCTCGAGGAGCCTGAACGTGATGTCGGAGGAGATCGAGTAGGGCAAATTTGCGACGATCTTGTCAAATTTCGGCAACTCCAACTTTAGGGCATCGCCCCGCAAGATTTCGACGTTGGAACATCCGCCCAGCCTCTCCTTCAATAACCGCGCTAACCGATCGTCCTCCTCCACCGCCACCACCCTCCCGGCCCTCTGAGAGAGCAGCTCCGTCAGATTTCCGACACCCGCACCCACCTCGAGAACCGTGTCCTTGGGAGACAACCCGGCGTAATTCACCATCCTTTCGAGGACGCGAGGGTCCACCACGTGAGGCTGGCCGCGACGCTTGCTGAGCCTTATCCCGTACTCCCCCAGCAGAGTCTCGATTTTCGCCCGCGACATTTTCCATTTTATAGTTGTTTCCATCCAAAATAGATGAGAGTGGGAAAGTGATTTCGCGAGAGTTCTTGCGGAGAAGAAATGAGCTTTTCCGGAAGCTGAAGGAGACCGGAAGGCTGAACAAAGAGATAGAACGGATGATAATCGACGTGTACGGGGGGCGGGGGAAGCGCGCGCTGGAAGTCGTAAAGAGCGGAGGGGTGCGAAAGGAGGGGAAAAGGTGGTTCGTGAGGGGGAAAAGGGAGGAGTACGAAATCGTGCAGACTTATTGCACGTGCTACGATTACGTCCTGAACGTGGTGACCGGAAAAGCCAGAACGGATATGTGCTACCACGCCCTCGCAAAGAAGATATGCGAGATATTGGACGACCTCTATCGCTGACTTTTCTCGGCCCTGGGACACAAGTTGGCGATCGGGCACTCATCACAGATCGGTCCGCGCGCGCTACAGTACTTTCTCCCGAGCTCGATCAACAAGAGATGGGCTTCCCCCCGCCTCCCCGCCGGCACCAGCGGCTCCAGCTTATTTTTGATCTCTTCCGGACCGTCTTCGGTGGATGCGAAGCCTAGTCTCTTCGCCACGCGGGCCACGTGAACGTCGACGGGTAGCACGTCCCGCCCGCCAGCAAAAAGCAACACGCAGTCCGCCGTCTTGTGTCCGATCCCCGGAAGTTCCAAGAGTTCGCGGCGCGCCTCGCCTACGGACTTCCTAAGAACCACCCTGAGGTCTCCGCCGTACTTATGCACAATGGCGCTCGCCGCTTTCTTCAGGTTCTTAGCCTTAATCCTGTGAAGTCCTGCCGGCCTAATCAACCTTTGAACCTCCTCGAGCTCGGCATCGGCAAGTTGGGCGGGAGTTCGGAACTTGGAGATCAACCTTTTGAACGCCACCTCGGTGTTCCGCCAATTGGTATTCTGGGAGAGAACAGTCGCCACCAAAACCGCGAACGGATCTCCCCCTGATGGCGCGCGGGGTTTTAACTCCTCACCTAACTTGTCCAGAATTCTCCGGATGCGCCTCCTCTCCGCCGCATCGGGCTTAAATTTGGCATCCGACATATATCTCTCCCGTGATCGATTGAACGCGCAGTACCTCCTGTATGTGATATTGCTCGCCGGCTCTTTGACTTTTGGTCTAGAAGCCCTGCTTATGGGTCTCGGAGGACGTCTGGCCCCCTTTTACAAGGGGGGACGGGAGGGGCCCCTCAA
>JAGGTB010000026.1 GCA_021163965.1 Hadesarchaea archaeon
CAGTGATCATGTTCTTGACGAAGTCCCTGTGCCCGGGTGCATCGATTATTGTGATTTCGTTCTTTGAGGTCTCGAGCTTTTGGTAGGCAATGTCGATGGTTAACCCTCGCTCCCGCTCTTCCTTGAGTTTGTCCAAGACCCAAGCAAACTTAAAAGAGCCAGCTTCCTCGTGTAGATCTTTGTCCGTTATCGCCCCCATCTCATAGAGCAATCTTCCAACTAGCGTCGACTTTCCGTGATCGACATGCCCGATATACGCCAAGTTTATGTGCGGCTTTTTCATACCAACCACGTATCTTCCTGTTATCCTTTGGATGATTCGTTGCACAAAAAGTTTTTCACGGCGGAGAAAGGATAGATTTGGTTAAAATGACCTTAGTTGAACCTGGACATCCTCGGGCCAAGTCCTTGAAGATCCGGGAGCGCTTGGCTGAGGGGTTCAAAGCGGGTCTGGTGGTTCCCGAAGGATTGGCTGCGCACGGGAGGGGGGAGGCCTTCGATTACTTCTTGGGGGAGCGGACCACTTCTCATGCTAGGGAGGCCATTAGGGCGGCGGTGGCGGTCCTTTTAACGGGGGAGAGTCCGGTGATATCGGTCAATGGAAATGTCGCGGCGCTGGTTCCTTCCGAGGTAGTTAGGCTCGCCGATTTGACTGGGGCCAAGCTCGAGGTCAACATATACCACAGGTCCCCAGAGCGCGAGCGGCTGATAGCCGAACACCTGCGCAATCACGGCGCGAAAACCGTGCTGGGGACCGAAGAGGAATATGCGACCAAGATTCCCGAGATTCACAGCGACAGGCGAAAAGTAGACAAGAGGGGCATAGCATCTGCAGATGTGGTCCTAGTGCCTTTGGAGGATGGCGATCGGACCGAGGCCCTCAGAAAGCTTGGAAAGGTGGTGATCGCGATAGATCTGAACCCCCTTTCGAGGACAGCACAAGCCGCTAATATAACAATTGTGGACAACATCGTTCGGGCGCTTCCTCTGATGATCGAAGAGGCAAAGGCCCTCGCTGGAACCCCTCGCGAGGGACTCCTGAGAATTTTTCGGAGATACGATAACGGGAAAATCCTCCGCTCAAGTATTGAACTTATGCGGAGGCGGTTGCAAGAGCTGGAGTGAAAGTTCTATTTGGATTTTCGGACGAAGAGTCCACAGGCACAGTGTCCCATCGTTGCGATTTCCTCCTTGTGCCACTTGCATGGGCAGATCTTGGATGCATCTTCTTCCTTTTTTCCGGAAACCACCCGGCATGGGCAGTATCTGAATCCATATCTTTCCTCGTTCTTCAGTAATCCCTCGAGCACTAGGTCGACTGTTTCTTCGTCCGGGTTTAGCCTAAAGCCTTGGGATTCCGCGTACTTCTTCAACACTTTCCTAAGTTCCTCCTTATCCATCTTGACACCGCAAGGACTCTCGTGGTAGGTAGATACCAGCGGAAGCTCCTTGAAGGAGCTAATCCGACTCATGCCGTTCTCACTTATAAGGGCAAGCGCCAGCGAACTTTTTGGGTTGCAGGCGGTTACCATTCGTCGTACGATACTATTTCCCCGAGACTCTTCCTGCTCTTCTCTACTTTCTTCAGGGGCTCTTTGGGGTACCCGATCGGCATCAATGCAACAACTTGGTGTTGGCTGGGGATCCCTAGGATCTCCTTGATCTTCTCTTGCTCAAAAGCTCCTATCCAGCAAGTGCCTAGACCCTCTTCCGTGGCTTTCAACATCATATGATCCATAGCTATCGACACGTCGACAGTGCTACTCGATATTCCGCACGACATTTTATGATCGGGATTCAGCCCGACCCCAACGATGACCACTGGCGCTTCCTTGATGAAGTCCTGTCCATACGCCGCCTTACAAATTTTCTCTTTCTTTTCCTCATCCCTAACGACGATGAATTTCCAGTCTTGGCGGTTGCTCGCGGACGGGGCAAGCCTTGCGGCGTCCAGAACCTTCTCCAGCTTTTCACCGGGTACTTCTTTTCTTTCGTAGGATCTGACAGATCTCCTAATCGAAATGGCATCCTCAACGCTCAGTCTCATCCCTCCCGCTAACACCGATGTATGATAAATTCTTTAACCTTTCGACTCGAGTATTCTGCGGTGGGGAGTAGATTGGGTCCTTTGCTTCAAATTAGAAATCTCTCCGTAGAAGTCGCTGGGGAAAGGCTTTTAGAGGACATTAACTTCGACGTCGAGCGCGGTCAGACTAACGTTATTTTCGGCCCCAATGGTTCCGGGAAGACCTCACTGATTAACGCCATAATGGGCATCCCAGGCTACGAGGTGGTTGGGGGAACCATAATTTTCGACGGGAAGGATATTACATCCCTCAGCTTGGACGAAAAGGTCAGACTCGGCATTGGTGTCGCTTTCCAGAATCCTCCCGAAATAAGGGGGCTAAAGTTGAGGGACATGCTCAAGATGTGTGCCCGAAAAGGGCTGAAGGAAGACCTGAGCGAGGAGGAGCTGGAGCTGGCCAAGAGGTTCAACTTGACTTCGATGTTGGACAGGGACGTTAACTTCAATTTTTCAGGGGGGGAGAAAAAGAGGTCGGAAATATTGCAGGTTCTCCTCATGAAGCCGAAGTTACTCATTTTGGACGAGCCGGATTCCGGGGTGGACTTCGAGAGCATAGTTCTAATCGGGAGCGAAATACAGAGCTACCTATCTAGGACAGGCTCCTCCGCAATAATAGTAACTCATCAAGGGCACATACTCGAGCACGTTGAGGCACACAGGGGCGCCGTTCTGATGAGGGGGACCATATACTGCTACGGGAAGCCCTTGGAGGTGCTGGACTCAATTAAAAGGAAGGGCTACGGTGGGTGCGAGGTATGCAAGAGGAGAAGGACGAGGATGCAAGAATAACGGGGCTCGATGAGCTTCCGAGGGAGATCCTCAGCGCGGCTCGGGATGTCGGGGCCGGCGAGGAGGCGTCGAGAGCCGGGACGTTCCTTCAGCTGGACGAGTCCGCCGTCTTCGCTAGGGTGAGCGAGCTCTTCGAGGGGAAGCTGGAAATCATGGGGATGAGGGAAGCCTTAGAGAAGTACGGGTGGTTGGGCGAGAAGTATTTCAGGAGACTAATAGGTGGGGATGGGGATTTCATGGATGGCTACTTTTTGAGGATAATGCCGGGAGCGAATGTGGAACTCCCGTTGCAGGCGATCATGTTCATCTCCAAGCCCGGACTTAAACAGAGGGTGCGTAACTTGGTCATAGCCGAGAAAGGGGCCAATGCCAGAGTGATAACCGGATGCACCCTCAGCACGAACGCGGCTCAGCACTTTGGGGTCACGGAATTCTTCGTGGAAGAGGGAGCCACATTGAACTTCACGATGATCCACAGCTGGAGGGAGGATACCAAAGTAAGGCCGGTATCTGCAGCTTTGGTGGAAGACGATGCCACTTTCGTTTCTAACTACATATGCATGAGACCTGCTAGGGATCTCAAAATGTATCCGCGTGCTATCTGCAGGGGCAGAAATTCGAGGGCTAATTTCAACAATCTCTTGTACGTCACCGGGGATTCCTCGCTCGACGTGGGGTCGATGGTGAAGCTCGAGGGAGCCAATAGCAAGGGGGAGATCATCTCGAGGACTGTAGCAATGGGTAGGTCTAAGGTGATCGTCAGGGGAAGGCTTGTGGGCGATAACCCCAAGTCGAGGGCGCACTTGGAGTGCAGGGGGATCCTGCAGGGGGATGCCAAGATCAACGCGATACCAGAACTTGTGGCGAATTCGGAGGGCGCCGAGCTGTCTCACGAGGCGGCGGTGGGGAAGATAGCGGAGAAGGAGATAGTTTACTTGATGAGCCGGGGGCTGAGCAGGGACGAGGCTACTTCCGCGATAGTTCGGGGGTTTCTCGACACTAGCATAATGGGTCTGCCGAAGAAGCTTGACGAGGAGATAAAGGGGATAGTGGAGACGACTTTAGGGAAGCTGTGAGCGAGTTTCTGGTTATTTGCTCCCTTCTCGACGTTCGCACCTAGGATGTTTGC
Organism: Hadesarchaea archaeon; assembly: GCA_021163965.1. GTDB lineage: Archaea > Hadarchaeota > Hadarchaeia > Hadarchaeales > JAGGTB01 > JAGGTB01. The sequence continues at coordinate 4,005 of JAGGTB010000026.1, forward strand.
CGGTTTTGAGGAAATGCCGGTAGTGTTCGAGCCACTTCGGCTTCCCCGGGCCCCCTTTGGCGAACTCCACGAATTTTCTCAGCTTTTTCACAGTTTTTGAATCCACTACATGTTCGATCTTGCAGGCGTCCTCGTCTGCCGTCTTCTCGTCGACTCCGATGAGTTTCAGGAACTCGGCGAGGGTGCGGTGTCTCCTCATTAATCTCTTGGCTATGGTTCTTCCCTTGTCCGTCAGGAAGGCGCCACGATATGGCTCGTATTCAACGAGTCCTTTTCTCTTAAGTTTCCACAACATCTCCGTGACGCTCGCCTCCTTCACTTCCAGTACCTCGGCGATATCCCTCGTTCGTGCTCTTCCTCCCTCCTCCTCGAGCTTGTGCACCGTCTCGATGTATCTCTCAAAGGTCTCGCGTCTCACGCTATCACACCCCCAGTAGAATTACTCTCATTATCCCACCGACCAGCACCGCCGTGCCGATCATGATCAGGGTCGATTTGAGAAGATCCCGCCAGCCAAGTTCTCGGAAAAGAACGGCGAATGTGGCCACGCATGGGAAGTATATGGCGAGGACGGTGACGGCTATAACCAGTTGCATGGCGCTCATGGATAGCGGGAGGAGCATTCCGACGGCCAGGTCCTTCCTTAGGAACCCAGCCAGGAGAGCCAAAGACGCTGCTCCAGGTAGCCCGAACCAGCCTTCCATAAACGGAGCAGCGGCATTGCTCAAGGCATCGAGGACTCCAACGGAATATAGCACGTTCACGATGACAACTCCGGAGAAAAGCCACGGTAGCGCATCTCTCAGGAACCACCTTACGCGCATCCAGACCTTTTTCATCATGGCTCTTCCGCTGGGTCTCCTATATGGTGGGACCTCGAGGAATATCTCGGGGCTCTCACCTGGGACAAATTTGTTCATCAGAAGACCGAATATGATGTAAATCGCGAAGAGGGTCAGGAAAACTATGGCAATGGGCCAGATCCCGTATCCTCCCAAGGCGCCGAAGATCATGGAGATCTGGGCCATACAAGGCACCGCAATCCCTAGCAGGGTGGCCGAGATAAACCTCTGCTTCCTCGTCTCGAATACCCTTGTGGAGAGCGCCCCTGGGACATTACATCCGATCCCGAGGAAAAGCGGGACTATTCCGTAGCCGTGCATTCCGAGCCTGTGGAAAAGGTTGTCAGTCAGGGTGCCGAGCCTGGGGAGGTATCCCGAGTCCTCTAGAAAGGAGAGCACGGCGTAGAACGCTATGATGTACGGAAGGACCGCCGCGAAGGGAATGTAGATGCCCGTGGTTAGGAGCCCGAAAGATTGCATGTAATCTATGCCCCCGTCGACGAGTTCCCCGATCAGGATATCGTGCAAAATGCCGGAGCCCCCCAGCAAATCGCTCAGATCCATGGCAATTGGCTTGTAGAGGTCAAATAGGGGGTCGAAGATGTAGTTTATGAGCCCCTCGCCGACGAATCGAACGAAAGCGAAAGATGCGATGATTACCAGCGCAGCTATGGGGATGCCGGTGATCGGTTTCACGGTTAGATCGGAGAATCTCTCCCAGATCGTGTGGTGGCGGTGTGTTATCCTTGAGACCTCTCTGGTTATCGCCCCGACTTCCGCCCATCTTCTCCTCTCGCTCAGGTGCCGCTTTCTGGGGATCTTTGCCTCCTTGATTCTGGAAACTAGCTCTTTGAACCCCTCGCCAGTGGTCGCGACTGTGGGGACTACGGGAGTTCCCAGTAGCTTTTCCAGTTTTTTTGCATCTATCTTTATCCCTCTGTGTTTCGCATCATCCCAAAGGTTCAGAGCGACTATTACGGGCGTTCTCCTCTCCAGCAGTTCCAAGGTGAGGTAAAGGTTTCTTTCGAGATTCGTCGAGTCCACGACGTTTATGATTAAATCCCCCTCTTCGAGCATTTTCACCGCTACTTTCTCGGCTTCGCTCGTTGGTTCCAAGGAATAAGTTCCGGGGACATCTATTATCTCGACCTTCTCCCCTTCCAAGCGCATTGCGCCCTTCGTGAAATCCACAGTTGTCCCCGGGTAGTTCGAGACTATGACGTCCGCGCCTGTGAGTCTCGAGAAGAATACGCTCTTCCCCACGTTTGGGTTCCCCACGAGGAGTATCTTCTTCATTTGCCTACCTCGACTATCACCCTATTTGCCATTCCGCGCCCGATGGCTAGCTGAGTGTTGTCAACTCTCACGACCAGAGGCCCTCCGGGTTGTTTGGTCAGAAGTGAAATGCGTTTTCCCTCCCTTATCCCGCGGGTTCTTAGGTGTCTCTGGAACCCTCGACCGCCTTCTAGCCTTAGCACCCTTGCCGCTACGCCTGGTTTAAGGTCGATTAACCTGATCTCCAAATTTCTCACCTTCGCAGAAACCCGGAGGTTTCGGCAGGCCGGTGTTTTTAGGTAAACCTAAAACATTTAAGGTTTTCTATCGACCCACAACATTTTTGATTTATTCGCTTACTTGTCCTGTGGAGGCACATGCTAAGTGGGTTTAAATTCAGGGGTGGGATTCATCCCGACTACTTCAAATTGACTGCGGGGAGCAGGGTTAGGAGAGCCGATCTGCCGAAGGAGGTTATCCTCCCTCTCCGGCAGCACGTCGGAGCTGTCTGCGAGTCCCTAATAGAGGAAGGGGAAAGAGTAAAGGTCGGCCAGAAGATAGCCGACTCCGAATCCCCTGTTTCTTCTCCTATCCACGCGACGATCTCCGGGACTGTGGCGGAGATATCTGTTAGATCTACTCCCACCGGGGAGAGGGTCCGAAGCATCAGGATAGAGTCGGACGGGAGAGATAGGTGGCTCAAGGGAAAAGGGATAGATCCGGAAAAATCTTCCAGAGAGGAAATCCTCGCAAAAATCCGGGAAAACGGGATCGTTGGTCTCGGGGGCGCTGCGTTCCCGACCCATGTGAAGCTCAACCCCCCGGAGGGAAAGAGGGTGGATACGGTTATAATCAACGGTGCCGAGTGCGAGCCTTACATAACCGCGGATCACCGCTTGATGGTGGAGGAGAGCAGGAGGATCGTGAGGGGGGCCAAAATCATAGCGAAGGTGCTTGGGGCGGAGAGGGTGATATTCGCCGTAGAGGACAATAAGCCCGATGCGGTGGAGAGGTTGAGAAAAGCCACGAGCGGAGACTTCGAAGTGTTGGCTCTCAAAACCAAATATCCTCAAGGGGATGAGAGACATCTCATCAAGGCGGTTTTGAACAGGGAGGTCCCGCCTGGAGGCCTCCCTTTCGATGTCGGGGTCGTGGTTCAAAATGTCGGAACGGCGAAGGCGATATGCGATGCCGTGTGCGACGGCATTCCTCTGGTCGAGCGGGTAGTGACGGTCACCGGGGACGTGCGGAAGCCGGGGAACCTCCTCGTGAGGATCGGGACCCTTTTCTCCAATTTGATAGAACAATGCGGCGGACCCGTAGGTGCCGTGCGGAAGGTGATCAGCGGTGGCCCGATGATGGGCATAGCGCAGTCCGAGGACGTCCCAGTAATCAAAGGCACGAACTGCATTTTGGTTTTCAGCGAGCGTAGAGTAGTGGAGGAGGAAGAAATGCCCTGCATCAGGTGTGGCAGGTGTGTCGATGTCTGTCCGATGGGCCTCATGCCGTTCATGATCCGGGCGCTCGTGGAGAAAGGGAAGTTTGATGCCTGCTCGGAGTACGACATCATGAGTTGCGACGAGTGCGGGTGTTGCGCATACGTTTGTCCCGCCAAAATCCCCCTAGTACAGATCATCAAGCGTGGCAAAATGGCCCTAGCTTCGGCGAAGGAGGTGGGGAGGTGAAGGAGGGAACTAAACTCGTGGTTTCTCCGTCCCCCCACGTGAAAGATGCGATTTCCGTTAGAGGTATAATGAGCGCGGTGATAGTTGCCCTCATCCCCGCGACGGTCTCTGGTATTTACCTGTTCGGGTTGCACGCGTTGGCGGTTATCATTGCTTCGATTCTATCCGCGGTGGGCACCGAATTCGTTGCCCTCAAGCTCATGGGGAGGAAGTTCGTGATGGACGGGAGCGCGGTTCTGACCGGATTGCTTCTCGCCCTATGTCTCCCCCCCACTGTGCCCCTATGGATGCCAATTGTCGGCGCGGCTTTCGGAATAGCAATCGGCAAGTGCGCGTTTGGTGGACTCGGACACAACATATTCAACCCGGCGCTCGTCGGTAGGGTTTTCCTGGCCCTATCTTGGCCCGCGCTGATGACGAGGTGGGTCACCCCCTTTGACGCCGTCAGCACTGCCACCCCCTTAGCGAAGGGGTTCGGGAGCGTGCCGATCTTCGATCTTTTCGTCGGGAACGTGGCCGGATGCATAGGCGAGACATCTGCGCTTGCTATTCTCATAGGCGGTGCTTTTCTCATAGCGATGAGGTACATTGACTGGAGGGTCCCGCTGTTCTACATCGGGACCGTAGGATTTTTGATGCTCTTCCTCGGCCAGAATTCCATTCTCGATGCAAGTGACTTGGACTCCTTGGTGGAAGTTGGTAAGGAGAGTCTGTTTCACATGTTCGCTGGAGGTCTTTTCCTAGGTGCTTTCTTCATGGCAACGGACTACGTGACGACTCCGATGACTAAGCTCGGGCGAATAATCTTTGCCGTGGGGGCCGGTATACTGGTGGTGGCCATAAGAACGGTGGGAGGTTATCCCGAGGGCGTCGCGTTTTCGATTTTGATAATGAACGGATTTACTCCGCTGATAGATCGCGTGATCAAGCCTCGCGTTTACGGCACAAAGCGGGGATTCGTCGGGGGTGGATAAATGTCCCGAGCACGCGTGGCCGGCCTGAAGCCAGCGTTGGTATTGATGGTAATTTGCATGGTCTTCAGCGCAATTCTCGTGGTGGTCCACGATCTCACCAAGGGTAAAATAGCCGAGGTTGAGCGAGAGGAGGTGAATAGGGCCCTCTCGGAGGTCTTCCCCTCTGCGGAGTTCGAGAAGATAGATGATTATTACAAGGTTTTTGAGAATGGGGTTCTAGTTGGGTATGCTCTTTTAGGTGAAGGTCAGGGATACGGTGGCGTGTACGGGGGGGAGCCGATCAAATTGGTCGTCGGTGTCAACTTAGATAAAACGGTCAAGTCCGTCAAGATCATAAGTCACAGCGAGACACCCGGAATTGGGTCGAAGATCGAGGAGGAGAATTTCTTGAGCCAATTTAGCGGGAAAACTCTGGAGGACTTGAAGCTGAGGAGCGACGGCGGAAAAATAGATGCCATCACTGGTGCCACTATAAGTTCGAAAGCGGTCGTGGATATAGTTAGGGGAGAAGTCCAAAAGATCGCGAGCGAGATGGGGGAAGGTAGGTGAGAATCCAGGAGTTCACGAAGGGGATAATAAAAAGAAATGCGGTTTTTTCCCTGGCCCTCGGGCTCTGTCCCACCCTAGCGGTCACGATAATGGTGGAAAATGCCCTCGGGATGGCATTTGCTGTCACGTTCGTTTTAGTGCTCTCAAATCTCATAGTTTCGGTTATCAAAGGGTTCGTCCCCCCCGACGTTAGAATTCCCTGTTTCATCGTGGTCATCGCGAGCTTGGTGACGGTGATAGAGTTCATTATGCGTGCGTATTCTCCGACCCTCGCCGAGCACTTGGGGATATTTCTGCCGTTGATCACGGTGAACTGCCTCATTTTGGGCAGGGCTGAAGCATTCGCATCTAGGCGCCCAGTGGCCGATTCAATCCTCGACTCTTTGGGGATGAGCGTGGGCTTCGGTTTAGCCCTGATTATGGTTTCCGCGATAAGGGAGTTGCTTGGGTCTGGGAAAATAGTGATCTTCGGCCACGAGATCGTGCCGACCGTCTTGTCTTCCCCGGCGGTGGCGATGACCCTGGCCCCCGGGGCATTTTTGACGATCGGGATATTGCTCGCCATCATGAGGCGGTTCAGGGTGATCTGAAATGGAGAATTTACTCACTATAGCGATCGGAGCGATCTTGGTAAACAACATAGTGCTGACGAGATTCTTGGGCCTCTGTCCGTTCTTCGGCGTTTCCACGCGCCTGAGGAACGCTTCAATGATGGGGTTCGCCGTGATTTTCGTGATGACGGCCTCCTCGATCATCACTTGGGCGATTTACCAGTACCTTCTCATCCCGCTCAATATGGAATACATGCGGTTGGTGGTGTTCATCTTAGTCATCGCCTCATTTGTCCAGTTGACTGCGATTTTCGTGAGAAAGCATAGCCAACGTCTTCACAGGGCTTTCGGCATTTACCTGCCGTTAATTACCACCAACTGCGCCATCTTGGCCGTCGTGCTGATAAACACGATGGTCAAGGAATACTCCCTGCTGGAGACGATAGTGAATAGTGTGGCAACCGGGGTCGGCTTCCTATTGGCGCTCGTCTTGATGGCGGGCATTAGAGAGCGATTGGATCTGGCGGATCCCCCAGGGGCTTTTCGTGGGTTACCCATTGCCTTCGTTTCGGCCGCGCTCCTCGCCCTAGCATTTCAGGGATTCGGGGGTATGCTCCTTTGATCGAGCAAATATTCGTGGTCGGTCTCCTAGGGCTGGCATTTGGACTTGGTCTAACATACGCTGGGAAAAAGCTGGCGGCGCGCGAGGATGACCGAGTTGAGAGGATCAGTAAATTACTGCCGGGCCAGAACTGTGGCGCATGCGGGTTTGGGGGATGTAGAGATTTTGCATCTGCGCTCGTTTCCGCCATCGACGAGGGGGAGACCCCGCCACTCGACGCGTGCAAAGTTGTCGCCGAGGAAGCGAGGGGGGAAATCGCGGGGATCTTGGGCATCGAGGTGGGGGAACGAAAACCACTGGTTGCGCAGGTCGCATGTAGTGGCAAGTCCAAAAGGATAGCGGAGTACCGCGGTGCTAGGGAATGTGCGGCGGCCGATCTCGTCGGCGATTTTCTCGCGTGTGAGTATGGGTGCATCGGGTTCGGGGACTGCGCCCGTGCGTGTTCTTTTGGGGCGATAGAGATGAAAGATGGCTTGCCGGTGATCGATAGGGACAAGTGCACGGGATGCGGTGCATGCGTCGAGGCCTGTCCTAGGGGAGTAATTGAGCTGATCCCTCGCGACTCGAAAGTTTGGTTGCGATGCAGGTCCCCGGAGCCTGGAAAAGTCGTGGTGGTGGCATGCGAAGCCGGTTGCATAGCGTGTGGGCTTTGTGCAAAAGCCTGCCCCGTTGCGGCCATAAAGATCGAGAACAACCTTCCGAGGATAGACCAAGACCTCTGCACCGGTTGCGGGAAGTGCGTTGAAGCGTGTCCTCGGGATGTCCTCTCTTTGCTATCTTCTTCCGAGGCCAGTTGAGCCCTAGAGAGGATGAAAGGAAAAGCAGAAAAGAGCCTTTCCCAGTTCCCCGAACGTCTTGTCGATCCATACAGAGGACAACTTCCTCCAAGCGCTGTGATGGGAAAGACGCGGAAAGCAGGCTACCCTTTTGGGTGCGGTTTCTGCTCGAGCAGGAGGCGAGGGTGAAAGCCGAAGCGGCAACAGGCAAGGGGGAGGGCGGGAATGTCTCATTCTAGTCAGGGAAATTCCCATTGACAAGCTCGAGATCGACTATCCTCAGTCGGCCCCAGCGATAAATGGAGGTTCCCTTATCCCGCGGGACGTGTTCCAAAGTATTCTAGATGAAGCCAGTCACTTGCGCTTTAGCTTCAATCCCCACACCAAGAGAAACAAGCACATTGCGGCCAAGACTGATGCCCAGAGCAGGTCTACCTCCTCTAGAGCGCTCGGGCTTCCTTCGGTGGCGCTCCATCTGATCACCTTGTTCCGAAGCGCGTTCCCATCCTCGTCGGTCAGAGCCGTGGTCAGGGTAATG
>JAGGTB010000031.1 GCA_021163965.1 Hadesarchaea archaeon
CACGCATCGTTGCTACATCGGCGGCTCGAGGATGGTGGAGCTCGGGGATCGTATGCTGCGATGCACTCGTTGTGGTCTGGAGATCGATCGGGATGTGAATGGCGCCGTAAACATCGCTCTAAAGGCGATGTCAAATCAAGGGTTCCCTCGAGGAACGGGGGCATTCGTGGACATGCCCGAACTGCGGATGAGCTGGCCTCAAAAGCCAGCGAGCGCAGAAGCCCCGTCCCTTAGGGCGGGGTAGTTCACTCCAATCGGAGATGGAGCTTTGAAAGGATTAGTGATCAAATGCGTGGCGACGACGTGGGAAGAGACCCGAAACAATCCGTTCGCCGAGCCCTACTCCACTCCTTGGGCATCACGAGGGATGAACTCAGTAAACCATTCGTGGCAGTGGTTAACTCCTTCACCGAGATAGTCCCCGGACACGCGCACCTCCAGAAGCTGGCGGAGAAGGTAAAAGATGGCATCCGTTCCGCTGGAGGGGTCCCATTTGAATTTAATACCATCGCCATCTGCGACGGTCTAGCGGGAGATCGTGTTAAGACTAAACATTCCTTCTCCCCCTGCGACCTAATTGCGGATTCCATTGAAGTGATGATCAAAACATACCGCTTCGATGCGATGGTTATGCTCCCCTCCTGCAGCGTCTCGATTCCTGGGCATCTCATGGCCGCGGCGAGATTGAACATCCCCACGGTGGTCTTAACGGGGGGCCCGATGCAACCCGGGCGATGGCGCGAGAAACCCCTCACAGCTATCGATGTAGATAAGATTGTGGAAAGGGCGAAGGGGAGAAGGTTACGGGAACTCGAGCTATCCAAAGTGGAAGAGATAGCTTGCCCGGGGGCGGGCTCGTGTCCGGTGATGAACCCAACAAACGCCATGATGTGTCTGACGGAGGCGCTGGGGATGAGTTTACCAAGATGTGCCACAACTCCTGCCCAGAGCGCGGAAAAGTTGAGGCTGGCAAAGAAGAGCGGCTTTAGGTCCGTGAGACTCCTTCGACAGGGGATAAAAACCTCAAAGATAATGACCAGAGAAGCCTTCGAAAACACAATCAGGGTGGCCGTGTCCTTGGGCTGCGAGTTTGAGGCTTTCTTGCACCTACCGGCGATAGCGGAAGAATTCGGAATCGACCTAGATGCGAGCACGTTTGAACGAATCGGCGAGGAGACCCCACAACTGTGTGCCCTGAAGCCCAATGGCCCCCACACGATCTTAGACTTGCATAATGGGGGAGGGATACCAGCGGTGATGAAACGTCTGGAGAACTCGCTCAACCTCCAAGCACTCACGGTCAGCGGCAAGACCCTCAAAGAAACCATCGCAAAAGCGGAGACCCCAGATCCAAACGTCATCCTTCCTCCGTCCAAACCAGTTCGCCCCAAGAGCGCACTTGTAATCCTCCGCGGAAATCTCGCCCCAGGAGGTGCGGTCATCAGAGATATTCCTCCGAAAACTGACAAGTGCCGGGGGCCCGCAAAGGTTTTCGAAAATCTCGAGGAGGCCATGAGGGCAGTAGATGCTGACGAGATCGAGGCTGGGGATATCATGGTCATCAGATATGAAGGGCAAAGAAGTGGGAAATGGATGCGCGAGCTGACCGGGATTGCACGCCTGCTGAGAGAAAAGAAGTTAGAGAAATTCGTGCCCCTGATCACTGACGGAAGGCTCCCCTCCCAAGGGGGACTGTCGATAGAACTCGTTAGGCCGGAAGCCGCAGAAGGAGGGCCGATTGCAGCAATCGAAAACGGTGACGAGATCGAGATCAATATCCCAGAGCGCAGAATAGAGGTATCGTTGACCGAAAGGGAGATCAAAGGCAGACTGAAGAAGTTGTTCTTTTCAAAACATAAGAAAACCTAGGATAATCAAGCAAAAACGATCCGGCACGCTAATGCTCCCGCGGAACCCGTAGATTTATCAACAAAATTAAATAGTGTTAAACAAGAAAAAGTATAATGAGGACTTTGCAAGCCGTAGATCAGTCGTACTCACTCGAGAGAACCTTAGAGCGGATAGAGAAAAAACTGGACCTCATACTCGAAAGTGTAAAAAAGAAATCTGGGGCTAAGGAGAAAAGGGAGGAGGTAGAGGCTCTCGATGCCATAGCTCTTCTCTCCCTTCCAGACCATCTAAGAAAAACTGCTTTGGCCATGATCAAATTTGGAAAAGCCATGGCAGAGGACGTGGCGAAGGAGACGGGACGGAGCAGAGCAATAGAGAGCGCATACCTGAATCAGCTCGTCCGCATGGATTACCTGTCCAAGAAGAGAGTCAAAAAGCGTGTGTACTTCTCAACTACAGAAATGAACCAAAAGAAAAAATTGCAACTCCTGAGAAACCTCGGCCAAAAATTCAGAACCCGTGCCAGTGATGAACCATTGCCGGAGGAATAATTTATGAATCGCGGAAAAGTGCTCGCGGTACACAGTTACAAAGGAGGAACGGGAAAGAGCGTGGTATCCACGAATCTAGCAGCGATCTTCTCACGCAAGGGAAAAGATGTATGTCTCATTGACCTCGACCTGCGAGCACCGAGTCTACATAAAGTCTTCAACGGCGAAGGGGGAAAATTTCGGGTAAATGATTTTCTCGACGGGAGATGTGAACCGGGAGACATTATCTTCGACGCGAGCAAGATGTTGGGAACTCCTGGAAGGTTGCTCGCCATCCTAGCCGATCCGTCTATGGGAGCCATCCGCGAGGCCATTTCCAAGGACAGAGGAAGGGAGATGATAGCACTTCGCCGGCTCATTTCGCTGAACGAGTACCTCCAGAGGGAGATGGGAGTGAACTACATCATCATCGACACCAGCCCCGGGATGAGCTACTCTAGCATTAACTCCGTGGCCGTTGCCGATCTCGTTCTGGTGCTCACAACTTGGGACGCGTCAGATCTCTCCGGTTCCAAGGAGATGATCGGCGAACTTTACCACGTACTCGAGAAAAAGGCGACAGTCCTTATGAACAAAGTCCCAGCGAAATTGCTCACAGGAAGCTGGAGAGAGAGAACTATCAAAAGACTCACGAAGACGCTCGCGCTGCCAGTAATCGAACTCATTCCCTGCTACTGCGATGTCTTAGCTCAAGAGAGATCAACGATAATGACTCTCGAGATGCCTGAACACCCGTTCTCCCGGAGCCTCTTTAGGGTCGCGGAGCACCTAGAGAAGGAGTGAGAAATCAGCGCTTGACTACCTCCTTGGCCTCCTCGATGTATCTCTGGATCTCTCTCTTCCTGATCACTTTCTCCGGCAGTAGCTCCGGGGCGAAGAAGAGAGGAACAGCAGCTAGGAAGAGGAAAAAGCTGACGAGCGATAGAGCGCTACCCACGTTAACCGTCTTCAACCAGCTAGCAAAAGCTTGAGAGAGGATGACAGCAAGCGGAATGCAGGAATAGCCTAAGGCGTAGAATTTCTCCCCTAGCCCCTCGGCCGACATGTCTCCCCATACAACAAGAACAAACGCGACCGTGAAGATGCCAAACGCTACGCTATCCACAATCACGTAAAAAACCTGAGTGATCGTGCTCGCTGGGGAAAAGCTGAGCAGAGCATAACCAAGGCCCAAGGCTACCGCTCCCACAATAATCGTCGGTCTCCTGCCTCTCAGATCCATCAGCATTCCCGCAACCAAGCAGAAGATTCCCCCAACTAAAAACTCTGAGAAGATCATCAAGTTCCTAACGAAGGAGCCGAGCGATTGTCCCACAATTTGAACCCCGAAATAGTTAACCACGCAGAAAATCAGCCAAGGGCAGAAGTACAGTAGGAATTTGCTCCGGCGGAGAATGGAAAGGTACGATATAGACCTAGATTCCGCCAAGCTATTGACTCTCAAATGAAACAGTGGCCATAGCGCAAGAGCCCTCCATCCAGCAAGCATAAGCGAGAAGTATAGGAGTTCACTAGGGATTACCATTATCGCTAAAAAGAGCACAACATACGTTGAGAAAGAAATTATCCCGCCCGCTGAACCTCTTTTCTCGATATCTGTCAGAAGAGAAAATAAAGCAAGACATGAGGGAAACCCAACTCCAAACGCAAAGCCCCAGAGAGTAAACAATACCACAGTTCCAAGCTCACCAAAGGAGGATAACACCAACGGAAACAGGGACGAAATCACGCCAAAAACTACCCAAAAGCGGATGAAGCGCGCCCTGTCCAACTTGTCGGCTATTGCCGCACCAGCTAAAGTTGAAATTAATACTGAAAAATAAAATATCCAAGAAAGAGAGGTTGCAGAGGGGATGAGCACTGGCTCCGTGTATCTCACTAGGATGACTACCAGATAGAACCACACAACTGAATTAAGAATCAGGAAGAAGAGAGACAGGAAACTTTTGTTGTAAAGACTCCTGGATTTCCCCTTTTCCAATTTCTCCCCATTTAACGGAAAAAATGGAAAAACTTATAGAGTTTCCCTTTTCTATTGTATATATGTAAAACACAAATACAAAAAGAGGGGTTTTGAATGAGGTCCCTTAGGGAATCCCCAGTAAGAATTTGGGCATAAAATTCGAATCTGACTTTAAAGCTTTGAAATTCTGCTAGGGGCGGTAGCTTCTAGAATATCGTTGAAGACATCCCTTAGTTTTGTTTTTTTAACAACTTCGCGAGCCTTACTTTTTAGATCTGCAAATAGTCCTTCAAGCCTGCTAACCGCCCCCACTAGCGAAACCACTTTCAGCAACCTATTGGCCTCGGCCTTGCCTATTTTCCCACTCCCCAAAATGCTAAGCACCTCATCCCTTACATCGTCGTGCGATAGTGCGTATAGAATTGGGAGGGGGAGGCTCTCGTTTCTGACTCTTAGGTTCAACAAGTCATGATCCAACATATCCTCGAGATCGTTCCTCAGGAGGACCATAGTTCCCAACAGCCTCCCGTACTTCCCCAGAGCATCCACTTGCTCCCTTGACCCACCGCCGAGTATCCCCCCGACGCGCATGATGGCCTCGATGTCCGCCGCCTTCTTTCGAAGCACGTGCAAGTACTCACCCGGATCAACATCCGTCCGCCCTCTGAACCTCAGCTCTAGAACCTCACCATCAAACATCTCGAAGTACAGCTCCTTGACCGTGCGGAGGATCTCCATTTTCCTCCTAGGAGAGATATCCATTTGCACGAGGCCCTCAAGGAGCTCCGCAAACCCTTCAAAGATAAGAGCATCCCCCACCAGCATGGCGATATCATCCCCGAATCTCCCGGGGACGGTCTTCCTCCCCTCCTTCGCCATTGTTCTGTCTATTATGTCGTCGTGCACATCCGTCGCCCCGCTGAGGAGTGAGAGGGCCCTTCCAGCGGTTTCCGCGATCGATGGGTCCCTCCCTACGGCCTCGCACGCGAGCGATACGAGCGAAGGTCTGACAACGTCGCGCCAATAGGACATGAAGTGAGAGAGGGCTTCCTTGGCTTCATCGCACTCTATGTCTATCTCCCGGACCCTCACCTCAGCCTCCCTAAGGGCCCCAGACCCCCTCTCCTCGAAGAGCTTCCTGACCCTTTTCACCGCCCTCTCGTAATCATCCTGCACGCCTTCCCCTAACTTTAGCTTGCCCCTGCAACATAAGTGGGTTTCCCTCAAAGTGAAACCGCCCGAAAAATGAGTTTCCTTTGAGAAGGAATATAAGAAGCCAACGAGCAAAAGTCATCTAACGGAGGGGTAAGGATGAAAATAAAAAGTCCTGCGTTTGAAAACAAGGGGAGGATACCCGCGAAATACACGTGCGACGGAGAGGATATCTCGCCTCCGCTGGAGTTCGAGGATGTGCCGGAGAACACCAAGAGCCTAGCACTGGTCATGGATGACCCGGATGCCCCGATGGGAACGTTCGACCACTGGGTCGTGTGGAACATACCTCCAGAGACCAGATCGATCGAGGAGGGGAAGGAGCCAGAAGGGGTCCAAGGGATGACGGACTTCGGGAGAAAGGGATACGGGGGACCATGCCCACCTCGAGGCGAGCACAGATACTTCTTCAAGCTCTATGCCTTAGACACCAAGCTCGACCTCCCAGAAGGCTCGAGAAAGTCCGACCTAGAAAAAGCGATGAAGGGACACATCATCGCGCAGACAACCTTGATGGGCAGATATAGTAGGTGAACATCACCAGAAAAACGCAGATACAAGGGCCGATGTCCACCCCGAACCAGCGGGGCAAGGTCCAAATCGATTCGATAAAATTCCGGCAAAAGCCGTCCGAACCCTCTTGTGCTATCCCTCCGCCTCACGAGGCGATATGATGAGTTCGTCCTTATCCTTTAGCTTTGTATGAATTCCACGGATGCGCTGGATATGTCTGTTGTTGAGTAGGACATCGATGTCCTCTCGAATTTCTCCTGTCCGCGGGTCTAGGATCTCCTCCACCAAGCTCGCGTAACGTTTCCCGAGTTTGATCAAAAGAGTATCTACAGTTTCACCTTCCTCAATTGAAACCCTGAGACTGTCCGTGCCAGCTTTCTTTCGGAAATCCTCGCGCAATCTAATAAAGACTTCCATCGGCCTTTTCAACCTCTCCAGTCCCTCACTCAACTTCTGAATAAAGAAAAGACATCTATAAAGGTTTGTTGTGGCGGGCAGATATTTTAATTTATAACCGAAGTCTACTCTAATAGGGTCAAAATTGAAGGTGGCATTAGCTTATAGCGGAGGACTGGATACCAGCATCGCTATCCGCCTGCTCCAAAAGGAATACGACGCAGACGTGATAACAGTTTCCGTGAACGTTGGACAAGGCGCGGCGGAACTAAAAGAAGCTGCGAAAAAAGCGGAGCAACTGGGGGCGATCAAACACTATGAAATCGACGCCGTACGGGAATTCGTCGAGAAGTACGTTTTCAAGTGCATAAAAGCGAATGGACTATACGAGGGCTACCCTCTCTCGACCGCTATCGCTAGGTACCCCATAGCTTCTAAACTCGTGGAAGTGGCTAAGAAGGAGAAGGCCGATGCCGTTGCTCACGGGTGCACGGGAAAGGGAAACGACCAGTTCAGGTTTGAGACTACCATCGCCCTAAAGGCCCCAGATATGAAGATAATTGCCCCCATCCGCGAGCTAAACATCGACCGTAAGAGGGGGATAGAGTATGCAAAAAAGCACGGCATCCCGATCCCCGTGGATATCGACAGACCCTACAGCATAGATGAAAACCTTTGGGGGCGCTCGATAGAGGGAGGAATTCTCGAGAACCCGGAGCACCCGCCACCCGAGGAGATCTACGCGTGGACCAAATCCCCGGACGAAACCCCTCCGAAACCGCGGGTCATCGGGATAGCATTCGAGTGCGGGATACCGGTTGCTCTAGACGGAAAGCGCCTGGAGGGCCCAAAGCTGATCGCTAGGCTAAATAAAATCGCCGGGGAGCACGGGGTCGGGAGGATAGAAATAATAGAGGATCGGATACTTGGACTGAAGGCAAGGGAGAACTACGAGGCTCCGGCAGCTACTGTCCTCATATTGGCCCACAAGGCCCTTGAACAACTCGTCCTCACCAAGGAGGAGCTGGCATTCAAACAGATAGTGGATCAAACTTGGGCCGACCTCGCATATCGTGGACTCTGGTTCGACCCACTACGGGAGGACCTAGATGCATTCATCGACGAGACTCAGAAGCGCGTTACGGGAACCGTCAAAGTCGAACTACATCGGGGGAATGCCCGAGTTGTCGCTAGGAGTTCCCCATACTCGCTGTACGAGGAGGAACTCGTCTCCTTCGAGCGGTTCGGTTTCGACCAGCGCGAGGTCGCCGGGGTGCTCAAGTTCCACGGCCTCCAAGGGAAAATCCTCAGAAAAAAATAGATGATGAAGATGCTGCGCAGAGGTCGCTTCGGTAGGAAGATGGATCCCTTGGCGAGCGAGTACACCTCGTCGATGCCCGAGGACGTGCGGATTTTCGACTCGGTGGTGAGCATTAACCTCGCTCATGTCCTGATGCTCCAAAAGCGGAAGATCATAGAAAAACGGGCTTCCAAGAAGATCCTGAAGGCTCTCCTCGCGCTACAGAGGGGGGGAGTCCGAAGAGTTGAACTCAAGCCAGAACTCGAGGACGTGCACATGGCCATAGAAAAGTACGTTATCGACAAAGTGGGTGAAAAAATTGGAGGAAAGCTTCACGCAGCAAAAAGTAGGAACGACCAAGTTGCGGCCGCAATCCGGATGACCCTCCGCCGAGATATCTTGGACATCCAAAAGGAAATCCTGAACCTCGCGAAGGAACTCCTGAAGCTCGCAAGCCAGAACTCGAAGACCATAATGCCCGGGTACACTCACCTCCAAGTCGCTCAGCCCACTACCTTCGCCCATTACTTGCTCGCGTACGCCCAGAGGTTCCTCAGAGACGCCGAACGCCTTTCCCAGGTTTACGAACGAGTTAACCTCTCCCCAATGGGCGCCTGCGCCTTGGCGGGCACCGGGTTCCCGATAGACCGATCGTACGTGGCAAAGCTCCTAGGATTTGACGGGCTCGTGGAGAACACCATGGATGCCGTGGGGAGCCGGGATTTCGCGCTGGAAGCGATGTCCGCTTTAGCCATCCTCATGTGCGGGATTGGGAGAATGGCAGAGGAAATCTCGCTCTGGAGCTCCTCGGAGTTCGATATGATCGAAATTCCGGAGGAGTTCGCCTCGACTAGTAGCATCATGCCGCAGAAAAAGAATCCCGTTGTCGCTGAAATAGCGAGAGCAAACGCTGGGCGCGTGCTGGGGGAACTAAGCGGGGGGATCTCCTTGATGAAGAGTCTCCCCCAGTCCTATAGCTTGGACCTGCAGGAGCTCACCCCCATGTTGTGGAACGCCGTCGACAGAACAAAATCAACCCTGAGGGTGATGTCCAAGCTCGTGCGGGGGATCAAACCAAAACCAGAAGTAATGTTCGGGCGCGTGGAATCCGGTTACGCCACGGCCACCGATCTCGCTGATACCCTAGTCCAAGTAGCTGACCTGCCATTTAGGGATGCCCACGCAGTCGTCGGGAGGATGATCGCCAACGCTTTGCGAGAAGGAAAGCCCCTTGGAAAGTTGAGTCTTGAGGACCTCAAAGCCTCTTCCCGTGAGATAGTCGGGAGAGAAGTCAAGATCTCCGAGGAGGAGTTCAAGAAAGCCCTAAACCCCGAAGAGAGCGTGAGATCTCGGACGTTGCCGGGGGGACCTGCACCCAAGAGCGTGAAACGACAGATAGATAGGACCAGAAAAGCCGTGGAGAATCTGAAGAAAACTGTGGCTAGTCGCGAAAAAGCCCTCTCCGAGGCCGAGAAGAACCTTCGGAGAAAAGTGGAGGAGGAATTCGAATGACAATTTCAGCCGCCATAATTGGGGCGTCTGGTTACACCGGCGGAGAATTGCTGAGGTTACTCTCTAGACATCCCGAGGCGAGGCCGGAGGCGGCGTACGGCTTTAAGAGCGTTGGGAGGTCCGTACACCAAGTCCACCCGAACCTCCGGGGGATAGTAGACCTAAAGATAACAGAGCCGGACTACGAAAAGATCGGTAGCACGTTTGACGTTGTCTTCACGGCAACCCCCCACGGGGTGGCGATGAACTTTATGCCAGAACTGCTGGACGGTGGCGCGAGAGTCGTCGACCTAAGCGCGGATTTCAGGTTCGATAACGTCGAAGTCTTCGAGAAGTACTACACCAAACACAAGAGTCCACACCTAAAATCCGTTTACGGGCTTCCGGAACTCTATCGGAAGAAAATTAAAGGAGCAAGGTTGGTCGCGAACCCCGGATGTTATCCCACGGCTGCCGTGTTGGGCCTAGCCCCGTTGCTGAAGGAAGGGATGATCGAACTCGAGCATATAGTCATCGACGCGAAAAGCGGGAGCTCGGGAGCGGGAGCTAAACCAACGGAAACCCTCCACCACCCCGTGTGCGCCGAGAATACTTTTGCCTACAAAGCAACGAGCCATCGCCACGAGCCGGAGATAAACCAAGAACTAAGTAAACTCGCCGGCCAGGGTGTGAGGGCCTACTTCACCCCGCACGTAGTCCCGATGGTACGGGGCATCCTGTGCACGATACACGCATTCCTGAAGGACCCGGTATCAAAAAAAGATCTCCTCAACGTGTACCGGAGGTTCTACCGCGGGGAACGCTTCGTCCGCGTGATCGACGACTTGCCGACGACCAACGCGGTTACTGGCTCGAACTTCTGCGATATAGGACTCGAAGTCGATCCCGATGGGAAGAGGGTCGTAGTATGCTCCGCCATCGACAACTTGATCAAAGGTGCCTCCGGGCAGGCGATCCAGAACATGAACATCATGTTCAAAATCGACGAGGGGAGCGGATTGGAAGCCCCAGCTATTCGCCCTTGAGGTGGTCAAGATGATCAGATTCTTGGATGAGGGGATCACGGCAGTTCCCGGCTTTCTCGCCGCGGGAGTCCGTATCGGAATCAAGCGCAAAGGGCCAGACCTAATGTTGTTGGTGAACGAGGGCGGCCCAGTCCCGGCAGCCGGGGCCTTCACGACGAATCTCGTCAAAGGAGCACCAGTTCAGATTACGGCGAAACACGTGAAGGACGGAAAGCTCGCGGCGGTGGTCGCCAACTCCGGCATCGCTAACGCTTACACGGGGAAGAGGGGACTAAAAGATGCCATCCGGATGGCTAAAATTGTCGCAAAACACCTGAAGCTGGAGCCCACCGACGTCGGGGTGGCCTCGACGGGCCTCATTGGAGCCCCCCTGCCGATGGATCGGATAGAAAACGGGATAAAAAAAGCGATTATGAGACTTTCGAGCTCGCGCATAAGCGCTCAAGAGGCAGCGCGGGCGATAATGACCACGGACACCAAACCGAAAGAGCTCTCCGTTAAGGTCAGACTCGAAGATGGCACCGACGTCACCATCGCGGGGATCGCCAAAGGGTCGGGGATGATCCGGCCCAAGCTTGAGGCAACGATGCTCGCGTTTATCGTCACGGATGCTGCCATCACCCCCGGAGCGCTTAGGGCGGCTCTCCGAAGGTCCGTGAACAAGAGCTTCAACATGCTGAACGTCGACCAGGAGACGAGCACGAACGACATGGTGCTGATAATGGCCAACGGCAGGGCGGGAAACCGAGAAATTACCCTGAGAAACCCCAGCGAGCGATTCCAGAAGGGCCTCGACTGCGTCACGACGGGACTCGCGCGAATGATAGCCCGCGACGGGGAGGGGGCCTCCCACCTGATCGAGGTTCAGATCAAGGGGGCGAAGACGGAGGAGGACGCACGAAAGGCGGCGCTGGCGGTCGTCGGCTCGAACTTGGTCAAGGCCGCGGTGTTTGGCAGGGATCCGAACTGGGGGAGGATCATCGCTGCGCTGGGCTACTCCGGGGCCTCCTTCGATCCATCAAAAATCACGCTGAAGCTCGCAAGCAGGAGCGGCGAGGTGACGCTGATCAAACGGGGAGCAGTGGCGACGAAAGAGACCATCGAGCGCGCGAGCGAACTCCTCCGCGACGATGAGATAAAAATCTACGTGAACTTGGCCGCGGGAAAGGCCGAGGCGGCTGCGTGGGGTTGCGACCTAACTTACGACTACGTCCGCATCAATTCCTCCTATACTACGTGACGCCGGATACCAACTCTAAAATCAGCAGTGCCCCTCGTTTGTTATATTTATAACAAATCCAGGAGCCGATGGCTTTTTTACGCGCGCAAGTAC
>JAGGTB010000040.1 GCA_021163965.1 Hadesarchaea archaeon
AACCGCCCCTGCATGGAAGCTCCATTTTTCCCGAGCTCTATTTAGACTCCCTACTATTCAAACTCTCAAAGCTTTTAAATCTTGACGAAGACATTTGGGGGGCTTCTCCCAGGGACAATCCGCCAGATTAGACCAGTTCCGTAGCCAATCGGGAATTCTAGTCGGCCCAAATCCAAAATTCGAGCTAGTTTCGCCTTTTTACACAGTTTTACTCCCCATAACTAGTTTTTACCTCAAAGTTGACGTAAAAATATTTTTTTAACTACTACTGAGAAAATAAACAAAACAGTATGGCTCGAATTATGATAGTAGACGACGAACCCGATATTCGAGAAATTGTGCGTCTGTATTTAGAATCTGCTGGACACACAGTGATCCCAGCGAAAAATGGTCTCGAATGCCTTAAACTTGTGAAAAAGGAGAGACCGGACCTCATTCTGATGGATATCCGGATGCCAAAGCTTGACGGATGGACAACAATCAAGAAACTACAGGAATTGGACTTTGCAAGAGATATCCCAATCGTGGTTTTAACAGTTGAGAGGCTAACACCACTGAGGGTTGTCCGCAAGGAGATAGAAAATCTAACGGCGTACGTGGAGAAACCTTTCACCAAATCCAAACTCATGGAGACTGTGGGGAAAGTGCTCAAGAGGATGGGTGAGGTTTTGACCCAGTCCGCCAAGATTGAAAAGAGCATCGAGCACGGCGAGCCAATTGCAAGGAGCTACAAGGAGACTGTGCGAAAACGATTCCTCCATGAATACTTACTATCGGAACTCGAGAGGATGAAAAAAGAGGCCACAGATGAGCAGGAACTTACCCATATCCAAAATTTAATCGAGAATGAGAAAATCGCCGTAGAAACACTCAAACTCAAGGAAAGGGTAATGGAAAGGATGGCTGAAACTGGATGAGCAGTTCCCCGTCGAACTATTCCGCAGCTGTTCTTTCCATAAAGAGCTTTTATCCTTAGTCACACATTTGGGAACAAGGTAGCCCCCCTGTGAGTAGAAATGACAAGGGAGAAAATAATCCACGATCCAGTTCACGGAAGCATACGCCTCAGCGGACTTGTGCTCGACCTAGTGGATACCCTGGAGGTTCAGCGCCTTCGAAGAATTCACCAGCTGGGATTTGCAAATTTGGTCTTCCCCGGAGCAAACCACGCGCGATTTGAACACAGCTTGGGGGTTGCATACCTGGTGCAGAGGGTTTCCCACGAGCTCGGGCTTCCGCCCCAAGAAAAGGATCTGCTGATCTCGGCAGCAATGTTGCATGACATCGGGCACCCGCCCTACTCGCACACGCTCGAATGCCTAATGTTAGAGCACATCGGCATGAATCACATGGAACTCGCCGGCGAGGTCCTGAAAGGGAAGCTCAAGATGTGTGCCCCAGAAGAGACGGAGAAATTGACAAAACTTGGGGTCCCCTCCGCCGCAGAAGTCCTTTCCGACCATGGACTCGATCCAGAGGAGCTCTCCCACTTGCTGCTGGGAGAGCACGAGAAACCTTATCTGAGCCAGATAATCCACAGCGACGTCGACGTCGACCAGATGGACTACCTATTGCGCGACTCCCACTTTACCGGCGTAGCTCTCGGCAAAATTGATATCGACAGATTGCTACGGACGCTGCGAGTACACCAAAATCGCCTAGCCATCGCGAATAAGGGAGTCGAAGCGGTAGAGGGGCTCCTTACCGCAAGGGCGCTGATGCACTCGTCTGTCTACTTTCACCACACTACTAGGACAGCCGAACTGATGCTGGCAAACGCCGTCGATCGCGCCATCGCCGAGGGAGGTCCCGTAACTAAGGAAAATTTCTACAAGATGGGAGACGAAGAACTAATGGAGCGTCTCTACGAGACTGGGGGATACCCGCGAGATATCGTCGTTCGCCTCCGTTATCGTCAGCTCTTTAAGCCCGCTCTTGTTATAACACGCGAGGAGTTGGAGCTGGGCGTGGGTGAAAAAATAAAGAGAGTCTGCAAGGAATGGCTCAAGTTGCGTGAGTTGCAGGACGAAATCGCCGAGGCTGCAGGGGTGCCGAGGGGGGAGGTGATCCTAGATGCCCCAATGACCGATATCGCAATCACTGAGCCTAGGTTGAAAAAGGTTGAAGTTCCAGTGCTGGCCGATGGGAAACTCGTGCGACTCTCCAAAGTATCGCCTCTCCCCATACCGCTGAAAGAGCGTCAGGCCACGCGCTACGTCATGCGGGTACTCGCCCCGGTAGAGCACTTAAACCGAGTGGCTGAACCGGCCAAAGAAATTCTGTCCTAGACCAGCGCCTCCTGCCCAAGCTCCGTTAGCCTCAACCTTTCATCCAGATACCCGAGGGTCTGAAGCACCCTTATTTTGTTTTTGGCTACGCTTAGAGGGATCTCCGCTTCGGTGGCGGCCACGGAGATCGGAGCCCCCGAGTTCAGGCTATTCATGAGGGCCCTCCCAACGTCACCGACTAGTATTTCGTTGGCAAGTCTCCGTCTAATCTGAAGGTCTATCCTTGGCGCTGAGGCGAGGATCCTCTCGAGGGACTCGGGACCCGGTTCGACGCCATATTTTTGTTTAAGTTCCTCCTCAGCCCTTCGAGATCCTTCTAGGGCCGCCTTCAGCTGTTCCAGCTCCGAGGCGATGGTGCACAATTCGGAAAAAAGACGGGTTCTCTCGGAACGCGCGGCATCGAGGTTTGCGCGCAACACCTCGTTTATTTCCCTAAGTCGGTCGATCTCCTTCCTCGCTCTCCTGAGTTGTAGAGCCAGCCTCTGAGGCGGAAAGTTAGCTCCACCGGGGAAAATCATCCAGATTACCAGCACGACTATGATGAGGGCTAGGAGCAACTCAATCCACACCGAGTTCCCTCCAGTTTTTCATCTTTCTCCTCCTATTAGAATCTAAGCGCTCGCGTCGGACAAACCGAAACGCAGAGGCCACAGCCGGTGCACCTCGTTAAGTCCACGCGCGCGACCCCCCCAATTATCTTGACAGCGCCGAAGATACAACTTTTTTCGCAGAGCCGGCAGCCAGTACATCTGGATCTTATCACCTCAGGCGCCCTCGCTTTTGGATGCATCGGGGCCTCGGGCAGGTGCTTCAAAGCTATTCCCCTCATGTCCTCAACCGTCCTGTAGTTTTTAATTTGCATAAAATGAGACATCTCATCCGCAATTCTTCCATAAATCCCCGCCCCGTGAATAATCGCCGCGCTACATACTTGAACTGCACTCGCCCCAGCCATTATGAACTCCACAGCGTCGCGCCCCGTACTTACCCCGCCAGCGCCTATGACCGGAACATTTACCGCGAGCGCGATGTCTGCAACGCACCTCACCGCCAAGGGTTTCACCGCAGGTCCGGACAACCACCCATGACCGCCCGCTGCACCCATGAGCGGCATGGCTGTTTCAACATCTATCGAGAGACATGGGCCCAAGGAACCGGTCGCCACTATTCCGTCGGCGCCCGCACCCTCAGCCGCCTCGGCGAATCTTTTTACCTTGGGCACCGGGCCGAGCTTCACGAGAACTGGGACATCTACCTCCTCCTTCACCGTTTTCACTGCCTCGACTATTGGCGCTGGGTTATCGGCTGGAGAGTGAATAGTAAGCTCTACCGCGTCCACGCCCGCTGCCACCACTTTCGGAGCTAGTTCCCCTACCTCCTCCGCCGTGAAACCTATGCTCGCGACTAGAGGAATGTCCGTACCTTTCTTCACCTTAGGATACCACTCGCCCGTCCATTTCGAAAGGGGATCCTCAGACCAAAGATCTGCGCTCAGGATGTTGTCCTTGATCTTAGCTAGGTTTGGGCGGGGATTCTTTTCCGACGCACCACTTACGGTTTTCGCTACCAGACCCCCCGCACCTCCCTCCACCGCCGCGAGAAGCGAATTTGCATCGCGCGTAGTAGGCCCCGCAGCCGTCAGGATGGGATTGCGAAACTTGAGACCGCATATCTCGACGGCTAGACTCACCATAGTCTATCTCCTTATAATCTCGAGCTTTTGCCATAGTTTTTTCGCGCGCGCCCTTGACATCTTGATCACTTCCTCCTCATCGAGAGTGAGTACTTTCCTATCACGCATTATTATGCGGCCACCAACGATGACCGTTCTAACGTCGCTCCCTCTAGCGAAATTCACTATGTACTTGATCGCGTTCTCAGGCCTCAGTAGAGTCGGGGCCCTAGATGGATCAACTATGATCACATCTCCAAACTTGCCCTCCTCCAGCGAGCCTAACTCCTTTTCCAGCCCATAGAGTTCCGCTCCCCTTATGGTCGCCATTTCGAGGACGTCTGCCTCATCTATCAGTCTAGGGCCCCCGTGAGCGACCCTGTGGAGAAGGAGAGTTATCCGGAGGTTTTCAAAACCGTCGATAGGATACCCATCGCTCCCCAGCCCAACGGGTATATCCATTATTTGCATTTTTTGAATGGGAGCCACCCCCAGACCGTTTAACATATCACTTATCGGAACGTGAGCCACCTTTGCGCCTGCGTCCTTTATTAGCGCCAACTCCTCATCGTCGAGATGTACACAGTGCGCTAAGACCGTGTCTTTTCCTAGCAAGCCCACCTCGTGAAGTCTCTCCACGGGGCGCTTGCCGTAATGCTCAAGATTGTGGTAGAGATCCACTAATCCCTCCGAGACTTGAATGGTAATCGGAACTTTATAGCGGCTGGCTATCGTTTTCGCGTATCGGAGGAGCTCGTCAGAAGCTGTAAACGGAGCGTGAACGCTTACCATCCCTGCAACTTGACCCCTGCCTTTTTTTCTGACTTTCTTGATAAAACGTAAGTTCTCGCGCATCCCCCTCGCGCCTTGGGCGTGAGTCCGCCTCTCCGTACTTTCGAGAGAGATCAGCCCTCGTATCCCGGACTCCTCGATCGCTGAAGCAATGTAATCTAATGTCCCCGCCACCGTCCCAGAACCCGAATAGGTATCGGAAAAAAATGTCGTCCCGGTTTTGATGAAATTTAGACAGGAAATCAGCGTGGCGGCATAAGCATCGCGCTTCGTCGTTGCCTCATCCATCGGCCACCAGATCCGCTGGAGACTCTGGAGATAATTCGCCGGTGGCTCGATTTTCATCGGAGCGCAATAGAGGAGCACCCTGTGCACGTGCGCGTGAGAACAAAAAAGGCCCGGCATAACTATTTTCCCCCGAGCGTCGATTATCTCGTCGGGCTTATCCCCACACTTAGACTTACCAACTGCCACGATTTTTTTGTCCTCGATGGCAACACTTCCCCTCTTAAAAATCCGACGGTTATCATCCATGGTGACAACGAGCCCGTCTTTAATCAATAGATCCACCAACTTCACGCCTCCACCCAACAAAAGGTAGGAAAACATTTAAGTTTTCATGCCTTAGTGACTTCTGCGCTAGGGATGAAAATGCCGACTTTTCCCCTCTCCACCATGGATAGGCTTATTCGCAAGGCCTGTAACACTAGAGTTTCACGAAGCGCCGCACTGGAGCTAAATGCCGTCCTAGAAGCTATCGGAAAGAAGATTTCGGAGGAGGCCATCAGACTGGCAAAACATCGCGGCGCGAAGACCGTGATGGACATAGACATCAAAGCGGCTATCAAACTATGCGAGCTTGACAAAATGCGCTAGAACCGTGCGCCCGCCGGAAGAAATTTCTATTTCCCTTGTTTCTTCTTGGTTAACTAGGAGAAATGAAAAAATGCCAGCTAGGAATCTACGCGAGGCGTTGGAGGGGAAGCTAAGCGATCTAGAAGTCAAGCTGCTTGGAAGATCCTTCGACATAGTGGGGGATGTGGGGATAGTCAAAATCCCCGAGCCATTATTGCAAAAGAAAAAATTGATAGGAGAGGCCCTGATGAGCGTGCACAAAAATCTCAGAACGGTCCTTATGCAAACCAGCCCCGTCAGCGGCGAGTTCCGGACGCGCAAACTCGAGGTGATTGCCGGGGATCCAAACACGGAAACCGTTCACAAGGAATACGGGTGCCTCTTCAAGGTCGACCTCTCCAAAGTCTACTTCTCACCGCGCCTAGCGACCGAACGCATGCGCATTTCCAGCCTGGTGAGACCGAACGAGGTGGTAGTGAACATGTTCGCCGGAGTCGGATGTTATTCGATAATCATGGCCAAGCACAGCGATGTCGGGAAGGTTTACTCAATCGACAAGAACCCCGTCGCCGTCAGGTACATGCACGAAAACGTGAGGATCAACAAAGTGGGAGGAAAGGTCGTTCCGATTTGCGGAGACGCCGGAGAGGTAATCGAAAAACAACTCAGAGGGAAGGCTGACAGAGTTTTGATGCCGTTGCCGGAATCCGCTAGGGAATTCCTCGACTCAGCACTGACGGCGCTCAGGCCACAGGGGGGCGTGATCCATTTCTACGACTTCGGGGAAGACCCAGATCCATTTGGTCCCTCCATCAAATTCGTGCGAGAGCGTCTGAGCGAGAGAAGAGTTGAGGTAACAGGCAAGAGAATCGTGCGGTCATACGCTCCTAGGGTGTACCACATAGTTCTCGATTTACTCGTCTGCCGTGAGTAAAAAGGCGCTTCAATGTGGAAGGCAAGTTTGGGTAGATCGTGGGGCAGGGGTGACAGAAATGTGCGAGATCACTAGCTATATTTGGAGAGCGCTGGTGGGCGATATCGAGGATAATAAAGGCTGGAGAGCAACCGTCGTGGAGATGAAGAGGGGATCCGGCCCAGGCCACCCTGAGCATCTCGCGGAGAGCGTGACCGCGGGGTAGAGGGGTAGGCTCATATTAATTTGCGCTTGTGCAACTCGTTTCTAAACGCGAGAAGTACGTTCCTGACATCTTCCTCGCTCCTCGCGTGGACCTCGACGTATCCGTTTGGAAACAGGAGAAGATACGATCCCCTCTCGACTTCGAACTTCAAAACTTCTTTTTTCCCGCTCCTTATCATCCGGGTGCCCGGGATCCTCTCGAGGGCCCGCGATAGGTCGACATTGGCCCGGATGGATGTTACCGCGCGGACGGCTTTGACCTCCGGCGTTTCAAAAACGTCGTACAGGCGCGGAACACGAATAAGCGGACTTTTATTTTTGCCGCTCACCCAACTCCCGATTTTCTTCGGAGGCAAAGTTTAAAATCTTTTAGACGGAGATGGTTCTCCTCGCCGCCAGCCGAATGTCGACGTCTCTCACGGTCCTGCGTCCAGCGTGCTCCGCAAGCCTCGCAGCTTCACTAGCGATGGCCAGCGCGCGTTCCTCGAGGACCTCGGCCAGCGCAGCTGCTGCGCTCTCGCTCACCCTCCTAGCCCCAGACTTCCTTATAAGACGATCGACGGCTGCAATAGGCAATTCACCCATCCATTTTCCTCCTTCCGGTTTTGACTTCCATTTCGAAGGCATTTTTATTTTGGAGGAGCTAATTTTTAAAGTTTTCTATACAAGGAAGGCTCCAAATGTCTCGATTTTACTTAAAACCCTCTATTCTTGTCCCTTTCTCAGTTTTTCCCATTCTGCTTTCGTTCTTTACTCCACGATGTTCTTGACCACGCGGCCCACGGATCTCCAGAAGCGCGACTGAATCTCCGGGCGGGAATGGAATAAATAGTTAAAGCTTCCCCCGTAGTGATTAGAGGTGATTGCCTGCCGTGTTCGATCGTCGCGGGTGGCCAGTGGGGGGATGAAGGCAAAGGGAAGATCGTCGCCTACCTCGCGCTGAGCGACAGACCGAAGATAATTGCACGAGCGGGAGTAGGTCCGAACGCTGGACATACCGTCATATACAAGGGCAAGAGGTACGGGTTGCGACAGATATCCTGCGGATTCGTGTACGAGGGCTCCCGCGTGCTCATAGGGCCCGGAGTGCTCGTTAACCCCGACATAGTCGTGAAGGAAGCAGAAGAGACTGGAATAAAAGAAAGGCTGGGAATAGACCGACACTGCGCCGTAATCGAACCATCCCATATCGAGGAGGACCGCACCTCGGAACACCTGAGGGGAAAGATCGGCACCACCGGCACGGGATGCGGGCCTGCAAATGTGGCCAGGGTCAGTCGGGTGGCAAAACTCGCGGAGGAGGTGAAGGAATTAGAGCCGTATTTAGCGGACGTACCTTTGGAGGTAAACGAAGCGATTGAAAGAGGCGATCCCGTACTAATAGAGGGCTCGCAGGGTTTCGGCCTCTCGCTCGTCCATGGCACTTATCCCTACGTAACCAGCAAAGACACCTCCGCGAGCACACTTGCCGCCGATGTTGGAGTGGGCCCGACGAACGTGGACGAGGTCATTTTGGTCTTCAAGTCCTACGTCAGCAGAGTTGGGGCTGGCCCGTTTCCAACCGAGATTTCGCAAGAGGAAGCCGAGAGAATGGGAATAGTCGAGTATGGCACCGTAACGGGAAGGCGCAGGAGGATAGGAAAATTTGACTTCGAATTCGCGAAGCGATCGGCAATGATAAACGGTGCGACTCAGCTCGCCCTGACCTGCATAGACAGACTTTTCAAAGGGAACAGGGGGGTAAAAAAGTTCGAGAAGTTGACGGGCGAGGCGAAAGCTTTCATAGGGCGCGTGGAGGAAGAGATCGGCATCCCGATCACCCTATTGTCCACCGGACCTAGGATTGAGGACATAATAGACCTCAGATCCGAAAAACTCTGACGGCTGGACCCGATGTCAAGAAGACTCATCATCGCCGTCAGCGGAACCCCAGGAACCGGGAAGAGCCTATTCGCAGCAGAGCTCGCCAGGAAGATTGGGGCCGAGTTGGTGGATCTTAACACTTTGATCAAAGAAAGCGGAATTTACGAGGTGGACGAGAACGGGGTTCGCGTCGTCGACCCGGAGGACTTGCGCAGGGAGTTCTCGAGGGTCTCAAAAGGGATCCGCGGGGATCTCGTCGTCGAGGGGTTACTCGCGCACCTCCTGCCGACAGATGAGGTGACCCACGTCGTCGTTCTGCGCACGGCGATCGAGGAGCTGGAGAGGAGGCTCTTGGCCCGTGGCTATCCAGAAAGGAAGCTTAGGGAAAACCTCGAGGCGGAGGCGCTGGGGATAATCCTTTGCGAGGCCGTCCAAGAGCACGGCGAGGACAAGGTCCACGAGATAGACACAACCAGCTTGGACCCCCCAGAAGCCGTGGAGCTCTTTCTCAGTGCGCTACGGGGGGAAGTGTCCTTGAGGCCCGGCAAAATTGACTGGCTGGAGGAATACTGCGATAAGTACTTTAGGTCTGAAACTCCGCGAGGGGGAAAGAAATTTAACCCCTAACTAGCCAGTTTGATTTAGAGTGATTGAAATGAGCGGAAGGGTCAGAACGTTGCTCCTTATGCTGACTTTGACTGGGCTCTTGATGCTGGTCGCCTTTGGGGTGAGCTATGCCCTTGGCATGAATCTCGTCTACGCCCTCACCCTTGCCGCCGTGCTCGCCGTCATTTTGAACTTCGCGACCTACTGGTACGCCGATAGATGGGTTCTAAGGATCTACAAGGCCAGAATCGTGAGCGAGGAGGAGGACCCAAGACTACACAGGATGGTCGAGAGGCTCGCTAGGAATGCCGGAATTCCGAAGCCCAAGGTGGCGATAGTCCCGGTGGAGACGCCGAATGCCTTCGCGACAGGCCGATCTCCCTCGAAGTCTGTCGTGGCGGTGACAGCTGGGGCGAGGGAGCTCCTAGACGAGGAGGAACTCGAGGGTGTCTTAGGCCACGAGATTACGCACATAAAGAACTGGGATATGTTGATAAACACCATAGCGGCCGTCATCGGAGCCGTTGTAGTGTACCTTCTGTGGTTCTCAATGTTTGCAGAGGGTGGCAGAGATCGCGGCGGTGGAGCATCCATTCTTCTTCTCCTTGGGCTACTCGTTATGCCGTTCGCCATGGTGCTGATAAGGATGGCGATATCCCGTGCGCGCGAGTACAGCGCCGATGAAGGGGGCGCGAGGATATCCCGTAAACCACTGGCGTTGGCGAGCGCCCTTCGCAAACTTGAGGTCGCAGCTAGAAGGACACCTCTGAGACAGGGGAACCCCTCGACTTCCCAAATGTTCATCGTTAACCCCTTCAGAAACGTTAGCCTCGTGAACCTCCTCGCAAGCCATCCGCCAACGGAGGAGAGAATAAGAAGGCTGGAAGAAATGGGAAGATCCGGAGCATTCTAATTATGAAAAGCTAAGATCACGTGCTAAGCGGGTTGTAGATCCTCAGAAGAATTTCAAATATTATTATCATTACGGCGAAGATCATGATGGCCTTCGGAGAAACCTTCGGCCCGTGAGTTTCCTCGCTGAAGTAGCGAATAAGTCCTGCACTGGCCGGAGGTAGCTCCCCTTCTCTTCCGCGCCTGCGTCGCATCCCGCCACCCGTTTTCTGGATTTGCCTAACTTCAGTATGAACTACTCCCAGCTTTCGCGGGGAGCTTCCTGCTTCATCCACCGAACTCGATCCCCGACGC
>JAGGTB010000054.1 GCA_021163965.1 Hadesarchaea archaeon
TATTCCATTACTGATTTTCGGGGAGAGAGGTCACCGAAAGTGTTCCCGCCCCTCACCCCCTCCCTTTCGGAAGGGGACTTCCCGGCGGCAGAGTTAATCAACCGCATCCTAGCCATGCCAGGCAGGGGTATCCTCGTAGTGCCGCCACCGATCCCGAACATCCCACTCATAAAACCTGCAATCACGCCCGCCCGAAGTAAACTGCAAGATCGACTGGAGTCATATGTTCACCCTTCGCGCTCCTGTTTCTGATAGGTCAAATGTCTCCCAAATTTGACAAAAAAGACAACTCAAAATCGGTGGGACTCAAAGGGAAGCTGCGAGGAGATCTTAACCGCTAAGACGCTTTGCGGCATCTTGCGCCGCCAAGACCAATGGATACATCGTGGGGGGAGGCGTGAGCCAAGGATGGGTCGCCATCTGTA
This sequence comes from Hadesarchaea archaeon, assembly GCA_021163965.1. Lineage (GTDB taxonomy): Archaea > Hadarchaeota > Hadarchaeia > Hadarchaeales > JAGGTB01 > JAGGTB01. Next base: position 426 of record JAGGTB010000054.1, read on the forward strand.
GTGTCTCCAGTTCTGTGATAGTGAATCTCTTCTGTATTGCTATTCCGATCGCATTGATCAACTCTCCACAGGACATCCCCCCTGCCACTTGCCCACCTAGCAAAGCCTGGCTCTCCCTGGAGAAAATCAGCTTTACCAACGTCCTGCGCGCAGTGGGAAGCGCTGATGGGTGCTTGTCCACAGCCTCAGCCGTGCCAGTCACTACCTCAAATCCCTCTCGCCCCGCTGTACCCTCGTTCAACCCTGCAGAACCCAACACGAGACCGCCGACATAGGTTGAGAATATACCGATGGTTCCTTTGCTCTCGCGCAACACTCTCAATTTGTATAGATTTGCCCCAGCAACCCTAGCTTCCGAGGTGGCAATAGATGCCAACATCACAGGAGCATCCTTGCGGGTGAAAAAGTCCCTTTTACCCGCGCAGTCTCCAATAGCGAAGATGTCCGGGTCGACCGTTCTCATATACTCATCCACCCATATCCCTTTTCCCTTCCCAATATCGAGGCCAGCATCAAGAGCCAACTTTGTATTGGGAACGGCGCCGATGCCCAGTATGGCACAGTCTGTTTTTACTTCCTCCCCGGTCGACAGACGTGCGCCCCTAACCTTGGCATCGCCCGTAAACTCCTCGACCACTGTGTTAGTTAGTATCCTCACCCCCTGTGACGCTAACTTTTCCTCCACCAACCTGGAGAACTCGGGATCGAAAGAGCGAGCCAGCAAGCGGGGGAGCATTTCCACGATCGTTACTTCTAGGCCCCCAAGGCGAGAAAGCTCATCAGCAAATTCAACGCCTATAAATCCCCCGCCTAAGACCAAGACTCGTTTTTGCTTCTTTATGGCTTCGACCATATCCTTGAGGTAGCCCATTTCCTTTTTTATCGGGTAAATCCCTTTTTTCTCTACCCCTGGAATGGGAGGAATGATGGGGGAAGAACCGATAGCTAAAACCAGCTTCTCATAACGATACTCATCACCACTCACCATACGGACTACTTTATTTCGGCGCTTTATTTCAACGGCGTGGTCGATTACGAGCTTAATTTTATTTTTTTCTAAGGATGAATAACTCATAGCGTTTTGTTCTGGCTTTTCTAGACTCGAGATCATGTACGGTATGCCACACGGAATAACACCATCTTTTATGTCCCTCACCAGAGTGATTCTCTTATTTGGATAGTACCAACGGGCCGTGAGCGCGCAGACAACTCCGGCCGGCCCCCCGCCTATGACCAGTATATCCGTGTCTTTCATGATATTCCCTCTTTTGTTTTTCATGCGTCTTCAACCATTAATTAGTTTTTGCTTGTGCCTGTGCTGCAGGGCTTAAGGTAAAAGCTAGGCACTGAAGGATCCTCGTCTAGCTGTCCCCGGGCTCAGCAACCCTACGTTTCAGATCTGGGTACATCGCCACGGTCACTCCGTTGTACTCGGCCTCGTCCCCGGTTGCCATCTTATTGGCTTCCAAAAGCTGCCGCATGAAGCGGGGGATACGATTCGGAATAGCCCCATTTCCCTTCTGATTACTGAACTTCTCCTAATTTTTCCTTCACGGATTTTAGTTTTCCCTCGATACTCAGCGGCTTGTCCCGCCGATCGTCTATCTTGATGACGGTCACCACCCTCGAAACCTCCTTGCCAAAGACCGACTCGTGCATCTTTCTAGCCAAACCCAAAACCTTCTCCAAATCCCCTTCTATAATTGTTCCCATTGAGGTTAGCTCGTATTTTATATTTTTCTCGCTCTCCAAAACTTTCACAGCTCTTGCCACGTACTTACCAACCGATGGCGTCTTCGTCCCCATTGGGATGACAGCCACTTCCACTACCGCCATATTCATCTCATCTCCTCTAGGTTTTTCCCTCAACTTCATCTGAGCTCTTGGACCCGATTTCCATCTTTTCCGCCTCCAAGCTTTCATCTATAACCTTGCTAAATTAATTCATGTCCTCATCATTCACGTCTGCCCGGCAATCTTCTCATGTAGAATTTCTCCCCACGGTACTCGATCTCCAGGAGTTTGCCCTCTCCTATCAACTTCTCAATAACGTCCCAACTGGAGTTGGCCTTCGATAAAAATTCGTTGACGCCATCCTCCCTCATTGGGTGAACCGCCGTGATGCTAAGCAAGTCATCTTCGACATCGCCGGTGAACGCAAAAGCGTTTCCCTCGTAGCCGATTAGATATTCTACCCTATCCAACTTCTCGCTAAAGACTTGATGAGCCATGTTAATGACTCGCTCGCTCGCTGGCACGGCCCACTTTTCCGCTGGCGGCCTCGTGGGGATGGCAATGTAAGCCTCGTCCGGTTTTAAACCTGCCAAGAAATTGGCTATTCTTCTGATTTCCTCCTCGTCATCGTTGCAACCTTGGATAAGCATGGTCTCTGTTGCTAGCGTTCCTTCAAAAGTGTTGGCAAAATTATCCATGCCCTCCAAAATCGCCTCGAACTTTAGGGACTCGTGGGGCCTATTGAGTTTCCTCCAAATTTTTTCATTCAAAGCATCTACTTTCAGGGAAACCCAGTCGGCTTTCAAAAGATCGTTTCTGACGTCCTCGCGCCACATGAGCGAAGCGTTTGTAATCACGGCGATTTTGATCCCCAAGGGCCTCAGGAGGTCAATTTCTTTCCCTAGGTTGACATCCAGAGTCGGCTCTCCATCGGGCACAAAACTGAGATAATCGATGGTCTCCTTTTTTTCCCTGGCCTCTCTCACTTTTTTCTCAACCTCTGCCACCACATCCCCAACTTTGTAGAACTCCCTGCGATCAACTTGCATCCTTATCGTTTTTCCTAGCTGGCAGTAAACGCAGGAATAGGTGCATATTTTCGGGGGGATATTGTTTATCCCTAGGCTGCGTCCCAATCGTCTAGACGGAACTGGTCCATAAGCTTTCACGTTTTCACCTACTCCAAGATTATTTCTAGACCAGCCTTCCCCTCGACGTATGCCTTAGGGAACAACTCCGCTATTTTTTTCTTGTTAACAGTGCAATGGGTGGCCACAATAAGATCTAGGCCCTCCAAGACCTCATAATCTTCAAAGTCGTGCATCCCTCCTACCACGCCCGATATCTTCCCAAACTTTGAAGCCACTGAGAAAATTTTTCGTACTCCGGGATGAGAGCACCCAACAACAACTACCAACCCTTTACTTGTCTTTAGAACCAGAGACTGCTCCTCGATCTCGTTCTTGAGTTCACCCGTAGTCCAAACCCCACTACATATCTCCTGCGGGCCCTCCACCTCATGCAGATGGGAGCGGGAAGCCAGCTCATCCCTCAAGTGCCTCGAGATGGAGTGGGGGACGTAAATGTGCATCCCCTGTCTCCACACGTGGGACAAGCCCCCAATGTGGTCCCAGTGGGCGTGAGAAATAACGATCCTCCCTATGTCCTCCGGCCGAACGCCAAACTTCCCCATGTTCAAGAGCAATGCGTTCCCGTCCCAGCCAGTATCGAACAGTATCTTCTCATCCTCAAGCTCGATTAGGCAAGAGAAGCCCCAACCACTTTCGAAGCCGGGCTTTGCCTCGTTGTCGTAGAGTATCTTCAGCCTCATTTCAATCCCGGCTCTCAGATCCTCGGATCCTCTTCAAGTAATAGCCGGAATATACTACTGCGAGAGGGTTGTGAGCAAGCACGCGGTCTTTAACGGCAAGGGTCGTCACCGGTGCCTCAGAATACTTGGCGAACAACGCGTCGTGGCCTATGCAGAGACCTAGAATCACGTTTAGATCCGTCTTACTTTTATTGAGAATCTTTGCCTGCCCTATGGGGTTACACATCGCCTCCACGCCCCGATCCCCGCGTAGGCGCTTCAGGCCAAAAGAAGATTTATCGATGCCGCAAACCTTACAGCAGACGGAGGAGACCTCGAAATGCTCCGACAGTATATCGTGGATTACCTTGGCCTCTTTCTCCAGACCTATACAGAAGGCGATACCGATCCGCCTGTAACCCATCCTCTTCGCATAGATGATCAACTCCTCAAGCCTAGTCTTCTTCATGTAAAACTCGGACTCGATACTGGTGGACACCACTAGGGTTTTTAGGTCCTCACCCTTGTACTCCTGCTTGATTTCTTCCCCGATGCCCGTGCAATCTTTTCCATTGTAGCACTCCTTGTTCTCGCATGTGGCGCACTTCACGCTATCCTCCTGCCCTCAGGAATAACTCGACTTTCTCCCAGACCTTCTTTAATTCCCTAGAGAGTTCCGAATTTGAGTATTCGATTACCGTCTGCCCGTTGATCATCGCCTTCGTGGCGACATCGTCGTAGGGGAGTTTCCCCAAAACCGGCACTCCCCGAGTCCGGCAGAACGTCTCGATCTCTTTCGTTTTCTCCTCATTGATGTCGTGCTTGTTTATACAGACCGATGCCGGAATTCCAAAATGCTCCGCGACTTTGAGTACCCTCTCCATATCATACAGACCTGTTACCGTCGGCTCCGCAACGACCAGCACCGCGTCGACACCTGTGATCGAAGCTATGACTGGACAACCGATGCCGGGCGACCCGTCGATGATAATTAGATCCCCATCGTTAGCCAGCTCTTGGGCCTTTTTCCTAACATGGGAGACCAACTTGCCGGATGCCTCCTCCCCTATGCGGAGCTCGGCGTGGATCATTGGCCCAAACCTGGTTCGCGATCTGTAGACGGTGCCCGTCACCCTCTTCTTCATTTCAATCGCGCCCTCAGGACACACAAAGGCACAAGCACCGCAACCCTCGCATTTTGTTTCGATTATCCTCATCTCCTCATCTATGGCGTCGAAGCGGCATACTTCCCTGCACTTGCCGCACTTCGAACAGTCCACTTCCCTAATTGCAGTCGCTGAACCGATGTACTCTTCCTTCTCTAAAACTTCTGGCTTCAGGATTAGCTGGAGATCCGGAGCATCGCAATCGCAGTCCGCAAAAATCGCGTTCTTAGCTAGGGAGGCGAAAGCGGCTGTTATCGTCGTCTTGCCGGTTCCACCCTTCCCACTTATCACAGTCAGTTGCTTCACGCGACCTCCTCCATAATTCTAATAATCTTATCGTAGAGCATCACGAACTTATCCTTCCACTCTGGCATCTTCTTCACGAAAGGAATCCCCTGAGAGTACAGGTGCGCAATTTTCCGATCGTTGGGGATGCTCATCAGGATGGGGATCCCCTCCCTCTCACAATAATCCTCGACGCGGTTGTCCCCTATCCCCGCCCTATTCACGATCACGGCGTGAGGCACTCCGAGCTCATTCACCATTCTTATAGAAAACTTGAGATCGTGGAGACCAAAAGGCGTTGGCTCCGTCACCAAGATGCAGAAATCGGTTTCCTCCACAGTTGCAACCGCCGGACAGGCATTGCCCGGCGGGGCGTCAATTATCGTGATCCTGTCCTCTTTGGCCTTCTTCTTTACTGCCCTTATCACCGGAGGGGACAGGGGTTCCCCAACCGTCAGAACGCCCTGATAAAATTCCACTTCACCGCTTTTTCCCCTCTGGATTTTTCCAATTACTTTCCCCTTCTCCGATATGGCACCTTGAGGACACGCGCGAGCACATAAACCACATCCATGACAAAGCTCAGGGAATACTGTGGCCTTCTGAGGGGTGACGACGATAGCGTTCCAGTGACACAACTCGGCACATCTTCCGCAGAGATTGCACTTCTCAGCGTCTATTACTGGGAGAAAAGATTTAACGACCTCCACATCCTCCAGATTTAGATCTAGGAAGTGCTGGCAATCTGGCTCCTCGACATCGCAATCGAGAAGCTGAACGTTGCCTAAAGACAACGCCAAGTTCACCGCAACGGTCGTTTTGCCGGTTCCTCCCTTCCCACTTGCAACCGCGATCTTCATCTAACCTCGCCTTCTAGGAACTGTATGGCGATGCTGCTCGCACGCGTCCCTATCGGTAGCCTCCCGAAGCTCCCCTGACATCCACTTCTCAAGAGCCTCTCTTACCGTCCCTTCTGCACCCACGAAGACCTTAATACCAAACTGCTCAAACATCTCTATCGCCCTGGAGCCCAGGCCGGAGCAGAGCACCACTTGAACACCATTCTCAGCCAGCTGCTCTGGGGCGTTCCCCCTACCCCCAGCGTGCCTGCTGGTGTTGGGGACAACGCTAACTTCCCCCGTTTCAACGTTCACAACGGTGAAAGTCGGTGCCCTGCCGAGGTGGGGGCTTACTATTTCATCGAGTCCGGAGTTTCCTAAAGTGGGGATCCCGACCTTCATCTTCACATCGCCCCTCCCTTCTCGCCCAAATATTTCTCGATTTGGTTTACTATGTCCTTGAAAATTTTGGCTGACTTGCCGGATCCCAGCACAAAGGGCCTGCCATCTTCCCCGCTCTCCACAATACTTGGATCTAGCGGGACCCTGCCTAAGAACCGAATTCCCATCTCGGAGGCCAATCTTTCCCCGCCCCCTGACCTGAATATGTCAATTCTTCCGCCACAATGCGGGCAGATGAAACCGCTCATATTCTCGATCAAACCTATAACTGGCAGTTTAACTTTCTCCGCAAACCTTATGGCTCTCCTAACTGTCAGCAGCGCCACATCTTGGGGTGTAGTGACTACGACAGCCCCATCGATATTTGGAACCAATTGTACCACGCTCAAGGGCTCATCACCCGTGCCGGGCGGGAGGTCTATAACTAGGTAATCCAGTTCTCCCCATTGAACATCCCCTAAAAGCTGCTCGATCGCCTTCATCTTAAGAGGCCCTCGCCATATAACGGGAGAGTCCCTCGAATCGAGGAGCAGCCCAATCGACATGACCCTTAACCCCTCACCGACAGTTATGGGCCTTATGACGCCGCCGTCCGCAGAAGGTCTCTCTCCCCCTATGCCCAAGATCCTAGGAATGGTTGGGCCGTGCATATCACAGTCAAGTAAACCCGTTCTCGAACCGTGCATCGCCAGCGCTAGGGCGAGGTTTGCCGCAATTGTGCTCTTACCGACTCCGCCCTTGCCACTCATCACGGCGATCTTATGACGAACCCCCTCCAACCTTTTGGTGCCTCTCATCCCGTCGCCTCACTTAGGGGCCATCTGCGTCTTACCCACCGCCTCCCGGGCCCCCTGCCGACCACGACATAGCTACCTCCCTCTATCCTTATGGCCTTCCCATTCACCAGAGCGTCCGCGATCTTTCTCCTCGCAGAGACTAGTATCCTGTGAAATGTGGGCTGAGAAATGCCCATTTGTTTAGCTCCCTCCTCCTGACTGAGTCCTTCGAGATCTTTCAGCCTGACGGATTCGAACTCGTCTACGGTGAGCACGACCTCATGATGGGATACCCCAGGGCCAATTGGGCCAAAGCGCGTGACCCACGGCTCCATCCAGACTCTTCTCCCTCTCCGACACCTAGGGGACAATCTTGCACCCAGTATCAAAAGCCTACTTTTCCTTTAATTCACCTATCCTGCGTCGAACCTGCTTCAGCTGATCCTCTAGTGACCTAATCCGATCTTCCAACGCCCGGATTTCCTGATCCGCCGACCGTATCTGCTGCACCGGCTGACCGGCTTGGGCGGGGAGCTGCTGCATCATCCCACGGCCCATACCTCTGCCCATGCCACGCCCCATGCCGTATCCCATTCCGCGACCCATACCGCGACCCATTCCCATCCCTGCCGGAGCAGTGGGTTGGTAGACTGAGGAAAGCTCACCATTCAGGTACTTCTGCACAGCATCCCTTACCTTCATCCCAGAAACTGCGACCATCTTTACACCAGACTGGGATAGGATCGCTGACACGTTGGGGCCGAAACTCCCGGCCATTGCCACCTCTATTCCTTCCCTCGCCACGAGTCCTGCCGCCTGAATTCCGGCTCCACTCATTGCCGCCGCGTACTGGTTCGGGATTACCTTCGCGCCCTTGATCTGATTTCCATCCACCTCAACTACGGTGAAAGCCTGACACCTCCCGAACACGGGAGAGACCATGTCATCTAGCCCGCCTGCAGTCGATGCTACAGCTATCTTCACGTCATCACTTCTCCCCTTGCTCCTTCAGCTGCCTTATTCTCTCCCTTATCTGCTTCAGTTGATTTTCGAGCATCGTCGCCTGCCCCTCGAGCATCTGGAGTTCCTGTTCCTTTGGCACCTGTACCCCCGGTTGCATTCCCGCTGGGGCCGGCGCTTGCATCGTGGCTAGCGCTGGGGCCCGTTGCATGAACCAGCTAATCGCTTGAGGTAGCTGCCCCGTCTGGCTGAGATATTGAGCCATCGGCGGTAGACCTCCCCAACCCGGACTGAAGCCAAACCTTATCCAGCCCGGCAGGCCGGTCAACCAAAACATCCACCTGTATCCACGTCCCATTTTCTCCACCTCCGTCGAATTTTTTTGTTAGGGTGAGACCGAGATTGGGTACCCATATGGCGTAGCATATCGCGGATACACTAGTGGAGCTTGGAACCAAGGACTTATCGGCCCGTATATTCCAGTCCACCACCATCGGGGCAACCATGGGAACCAACGGCAGAACGGGTACGGATTTCCCGGCCACGCCCACGCACCGAAGCCTCTGCCAAAGTATCCAAATCCTCTTCCCCATCCTCTTGGCATTTTTCTCACCGGTTGTGAATATATATTCATAATCCTTTTAAAGTTTCCGGCAAACAACCACTTGGAGGGCCAAGGTGACCATAAGGCTCTACACGAACAAGAGAGACGCCGAACTGGCAGCGGATCTAGTCGCCAGATTCACCGGGGAAGATGTCAAGTTGCGGAGAGTTCAGGTGACCAACGAACAAGCCGCCCGGGGTGCCGGGGTAGTCACCTGCTCCGACCTAAGCATAGGAGTTCACCCGCCTAGGCAAGGCGAGACCGGCTGGATCGTCGTGTGGAGCGGTCTGAAACACGGTCGGGGGATACTGTTCCTAACGCGCTAGTTGCTTTGGTCACCTTCTCCGCTCGAATACAGATAAACCCGGCACCATTGCGTTCGCCGTCAATTGGTCGCTCCACCTTTAGCACTCTTTCGGGCCGCTGGAGCAAAGTGCTACAGACCTTCTCTACCCTCAGACCTGCCCGCTCGATCAGGGCCTTCACCTCAGCGAAGGTAAAAAAGTCCGCGTGCCTGTAAAACTTATGTCCTTCCCTTTTCTTCCTGATGTAAACCTCACCCCACGGGCTATCCTTGGGGATGAAGCAGATGATCACCCTTCCGCGCGGCCTCAAAACGCGCGCGGCTTCCCTCAGAGCTGTCGCTGGATCGTCGAGAAAACACATGGTGGCCGCGTACAGGACGTAATCGAACGAGTTTCCTTTGAATGGGAGGCCCTCGCCAGCGCCGAGGACCACTTTTATCCCTCTAGCGCGGGCTTTTTCCAAACACCTTCTGGAGGGATCGATTCCAAACTTCACGCCGAGACCCGAGGCGAAGAACCCACTTCCAACCCCCACCTCTAGCCCCTCCCCATTCGGCAGAAGCCTTCGGATTGCGAGTAGCTCGGACCTCCCCACCAACTTTCCGAGCCCGCTCGAGTACCAAGCGTCGTACTCATCGCAGAACTCATCAAACGCCCGCGAAGTTTCCCCCAACTTTCCCATAGCACCGGATAAGCTATGTGTAAAGTGAAAATTAAAAGCGTGGCTTGCCGTGGCGACAAGTTCTTCGATGGTGCCCCGGCCGGGATTTGAACCCGGGTCGCCGGCTCTCCCCTGGCATTGAGCCATCGAAAGGCCGGAATGATTTGCCTCCGGACAGCGGCGCTGGCCGGATTTGACCGGACTACACTACCGGGGCCCGAAGGCTACTCAGTCCCCCCACAGTTAAAAGTTTCTTTCTGCGCCAGTATAAACTCCTACCACTTACGTGCCGGAGGAAATCTTCTGCCCAACGCCGCGCGACCTCAGAA
>JAGGTB010000055.1 GCA_021163965.1 Hadesarchaea archaeon
CCCCCACGTTGCCCGGAGAAAACATGACCTTCGCCACATCCAGCTTGAACAAGCATCCGTGCTCGCGGTGTATCGTCTCCGTCTTCTCCTCCCCGGTGACAACCGTTATCCTCGGTCTACGTTCCCTCCCCGTGATCGGCCCCGTTCTAACTGCCACCGTCCGAATGCCTCCGATGCCCAGAAGGGACTCACCGATCTCCCGTGCCTTTTCCATCAACTCATTCGGTAGCGTGAGTATTGCAACGTGCCCTATCTGCGCCCAACCAGATGGCAGGAGGGATATCTCTTCCTCCGAAAGTTTGCCCTGCAGAATGTCCCGCAGGCGCAAGATACCACCTAGCCCACGCCGACTTTCTCCCAGAACTTTCTGCCGATGGCTTTATCGATGGCTCCCCGGAGAGCTCTCTTCCCCCTCAACTTACCGAAAGCCTTGAGCGGGATGGTTCCCCCGGCCGCCGTTGGGTGCCCACCAGCGGAGCCAATTTTTCCGAACATATCCTTCAGGAGCTTGCCTATGTGGAGCCTCACGTCGTTGGTGCGGGCGGAGAGGTAGACGGAATTATCGTCGTAACCGTAAACCAGGGTCGTCAGGACTCCCTCGCGCCTCAGGAGGAAATCGGCGGCTTGAGGAAGCGCGTCGCGATCCTTGATCTCTCCCACGTTGGAGATGAGATACCCGGACCTAATCTTGCTACTCCTGATAGCACGCATAAGGACATCGCAGGTGTCGGCGGATATCGGGGGGGACTGAAGCTTATACAGGAGCTCCGTGTCTATCATGGGTTGGAGGTGCTCGAGCGCGCTGAAGTCTAGGTGGGTAGCACCCCTAGTGAAGTCCGCCGTGTCCGTGAGAATTGCAAATGCCAAGGCCGTCGCTAGTGACTCGTCCAATTCCACCTTGGCATACCGCAAGTAGTTGGTGAGTATAGTGGCTGTTGCCCCCACGTCGATTATGTCTTTGTACTTCGCCTCCACCTCGTCCGCCACCGAATGATGATCGATTACAATAGTAGGCACGATGGTTTCGGGGAGGGCACAATTGCCGTAGGTCGAGACATCTACGAGAGCATGAGCTTTGTACTCATTCAGATCCACCCCATCGGCGTGAATTAGCTCCACGTTGAGCAAGTTGACCATGGCCCTGTTCTGCTGATGGCCTATCTGCCCGTCGTAGATTATGTCGGACTCCACGCCGAAGGTCTTGGCGTAGTGCTTCAATGCCATTCCACTCGCGATGGAATCTGGATCGGGATTCGTCTGAAGAACTATCGCCATCTTGCCCTTGACCCCCCTTAGGATTTCCCGAAGTTGCTTCTCCTTGATAAGCTGGCGAAGTTCGCGGAATTTCTGGAAAGTATAGTCTGCAATGACATTTGAGACAGGAATGACATCGGTTGCCCCTAATTTTTTAAGATCTTGGGCTTCCGCTACGTCAGTCACGCGCGCCACAATCACCGGATCTATTTTCAATTCGAGCTTCAGCTGATTTATCGCGCCGAACGTCAGCTCAGTTGTTTCTATGTCCTTCACCAAGATCAACACTACCTCAGCGCTCGCTATCCCAGCTCTCTTTAGGGTTTCCGGCTTCGTGAAGTCTCCCATAACGGCGTCGTAACCGAGGCCCCTTAACTGCTCAACCTTGGCTTGACTCTTATCCACGATGGTAACTTCCGCGCCTTGTTCTCTGAGCTTATTTGCTAGGATAAACCCAACATCCCCACAACCTAACAGCAAATACATCCGAGCACCACCAAATCTTGGCCTTCGCTATTAATAATTATCTCCAGAATTAATATCATAATTGGAGTGAAGCCGTGTTGAAAAAAAGGAGGGCGAAATCTGTAGGGACTTTGGGATTAATCCCTGCCTCAGACATCTCATCCAACCTCCAGAGGATACGGATGTGTTCAAAAAATTTTCTTTTTGGTTTCTAATTCATCATCAGTAACGAAGGGGCCACCTTCGGGGGAAGGGAGAGCCAAAAAGCTTGGACTGGGGCATTTATTTGAACGACACCGGGGATACGGAGCGATAGCTTTATATACCCAAAACATCCCGTAGAGAAACACCAAACCTGGCGGTGGTGCCCAAGATGGAATTCTGCCCGAAGTGTGGTAACCTTCTTCTTCCCGAAAAGAAAGGGCGAAAGGTTAGACTCGTGTGCAGAAAATGTAATTATTGGCGGGAGCTGGAGAAAAAAACTGAATACACAATCAGCGAGAAAGGTAAGGAAGCCACAGACATTATGATAATCGAAGAAGAGAAGAAAAGGAAGAAACGTCTCCCAGAACTGGAATATGAGATAGACCTGGATTATTACGAGGAGTTCTACGAGTAGCTGGGCTCGGCCCTTGCACCCCTCAAGGCCCTGCTACACGGACAGTTACGCTCCCTTGGGATTTCGGGAATCGCTGCGGAGATGAGCTTCCCCAGCTCCTCTGCCTTCTTTCCCATGAGGTCAACAACCTCGGCGTGAGTCAGTTTCTTCCTAGAGATCCCGGCCGCAAAGTTCGTCACCACGCACACTGCAGAGTAGCAGATCTCAAGCTCCCTTGCAAGGACGCACTCCGGGACGCCAGTCATCCCCACGAGGTCTCCACCGAGGCGCCTCATCATTTTTATCTCTGCCGCTGTCTCGAAGCGGGGGCCCTCCGTACAGACATAAGTCCCGCCGATGTGCAACTTGAGTCCGACTCTCTTGCCAGCTTTCGCCAAGACCTCGCGAAGTTCGGGACAATACGGATCCGCGACATCGACATGTACAACTCCTCCCTCCCCCCCTTCATAAAAAGTGCTCGGGCGCCCCTTTGTGAAATCCAAAAACTGGTCTGGCAACACGAACTGGCCCGGCTCAAAGTTAGGGTTCAACGAGCCAGTCGCAGCCGTCGCTATGATCCTTTTGACCCCAAGGGTATGAAGCGCCCAGATGTTCGCGCGGTAATTTACGAGGTGGGGTGGAAGGGTATGACCAGCCCCGTGGCGGGCCATAAACGCCACTTTTCTGTCGGCGAACTCCCCGACCGAAATCCCCGAGGACTCCCCGTAAGGGGTACTAACGGTCCGGGGACTAACGCTCTCGACGAAACCCAGCGAATAAATTCCAGACCCTCCAATAATGGCTATCTCGGCCCTCACGTGATCACCTACCGTATCTGCGCTCCCTAGCCTGATAGTTGGAAATTGCGCGCAGAAAATCTATTTTGCTAAACGACGGCCAATTCGCCTCGCAAAAATACAGTTCCGAGTAAGCCGCCTGCCATAACAAGAATCCGCTCAAGCGCTCTTCTCCACTCGTTCGGATGATGAGATCTGGATCTGGAAGATCTGCGGTGTAGAGGTGGTCTTGTATTACCCGCTCATTCACCTGCCTCGGCTCCAAATCTCCACGCTCAATCCTTTCGCATATCTTTCGCACGGCATGGGCGAGCTCTGCCCTTCCACTATAGCCTATCGCAATGTTGAGGGAGTATCCGTTGTAATCCCAAGTTGCCTGTTCAGCTAACTTGATAGCCGCCCTCACCTTTTTGGGGAGTCTACTCAAATCCCCAAAAGCCCGAAGTCGGATTTTAAATTTGTGAACCCTCTCATCCACCGCCGCATCCCTGAACTTCTTAACGAACAAGTTCATGAGCACTTTGACCTCCTTAGGGGAGCGCCTGAAATTCTCATTCGAAAACGCATAAACGGTGACGTGTTTGATCCCCAACTCTTGGCACCACTCGAGCACCTCCTCCAATTTTTTTGCTCCTAACTCGTACCCCCGCGACTCATCAATATTTCTTTCACGAGCAAAACGACGGTTGCCGTCTAGGATTATTGCAACGTGGCGCGGAATATTTCCCCTCCCTTTAACTTCAGCTAGCAACTTCTGCTCATAATACTTCGCCAATATAGACCCAAGCTCGCGCACTCCCGGAAGTCTTTCTATCGGGATCTCTCCGAAAACCATACGCACCAAACTCAATTTCTCTTTACTACTTTAACTTACCGCTGGAAAATCACCTCTGGGATGAGTAAGCGAAATCATCCGGAACTAATTGCCCCACCAAGCCCAATCAAAAAATAAACAAAAAGAACAAATTTTTAAATTTAAAAGAGAACCAATACTCCGGAGGTGGACGAGGAGGAGAGAGGTGAGAACCCAAAAACGGGTCGAAAAAAGTGGTCTATGTCAGCAAGATCGAGCTCAGGGGCTTCAAGTCCTTCGGCAACAAGAAGACCGTCCTTCCGCTTTCACCGGGTCTCACAGCCATAGTCGGCCCGAACGGGTGTGGAAAAAGTAATGTAATTGAGGCCTTTTCCTTCGTCCTCGGCCAACTGAGCGCTAAAACTATGCGCGCCGAGAAATTTTCGGATTTGATCTTCAACGGGGGCAACGGGGGGAGAGCGGCCCCCTTTGCGGAAGTTTCACTTTATCTCGACAACTCGCGGGGAGAGCTTCCAGTTGATGCGAAAACCGTTAAAATTTCGCGTAGAGTCAGCCGCAACGGAAAATGCGCGTACTGGATCAATAACAAGCGAGTCCCTCGACAAAGAGTGATTGAACTTTTGGGTGGAATAATATCGAGCGCCGGAGGGTACAACTTCATAATGCAAGGGGACGTCGACAGGTTCATAAAAATGAGTAGTTTGGAGAGGCGGCGAATCGTCGACGACATGGCTGGAGTTGCCGAATTTGACGAAAAAAAGGAAAAAGCCATATCGGAGCTGGAAAAAGTTGAGAGCCATCTTCAAACGATGAAAGCCGCCCTCGGGGAAATCGAGCGACAGATGGAGAGCCTTCGATCTCAAAGGGACGACGCCATTAGATTTAAAGAACTGAAGAAACAGCTCGAGGAGGCCAGGGCATCTTTACTCTTCACCCGCCGAGATTCCCACAGGAGGAAAATATCGAAGCTACAGGAAAAACTTGATAGGGAAAACGAGCTACTCGGGGGGCTACGGGAAAAGCGGGAAAAGCTCGAAGCAGATCGGGAAAAGCTCGAAAAAGAGGAAGAAAAGCTGACCAAGTTCATCGAGAAAGAAGGGAGTTCAGGTCTCACAACCGTTCAAAAATTAAGCGAACGCCTGCACACCTTGCGGGAGACTCTCATCTTGACAAGGGAACGCTACATGTCCTTGGAGGAGAGGGCAAAAGATCTTGGAGAAAGGATTAAAAAAATCTCGGAGGAACTCGAAAGGCGGGGAGATCTCAGGGCGCTGACCGAACTTTCATCCGAATTCTCCAGACTCCGAAGATCATTCGATGAATTGGCCAAACGATTCGAAGAGGAGAAATCCCCCCTAGCCATTAAAGAGATACTCTCGGAATTGCGCGGAGTGCTCAGCAGGATGCATTCAATCATCGATGAGGTGAATATTCAGCTGAAAAAAGTCCTATTCGAAGAGATGAAACCGCCGCGCGAAAAAATCGAGAACAAGATAGAGGAGTTGCGAGAACTGCGAGCAGAGCACAGGGTACTCGTGAAACAGCAGAGGGAACTCGAGGAAATGATCAACGAATTCGAGCGAAAGATAAAAGAAACAAGAAAATCGCTCGAAGTCGCCAAAATGAGTGAGAAGGAAACCAAAAAATCCATTCGAGACGCGCGAAAGAAGCGGCAAAAATTGCAGGTGAAGCTCTCCCAAGTGAAAAATAGGATCCTGCAAATCAGCGACAAAATCGATGGCGTCAAAGATAGGCTGGAGAGTTACCGCGTGGAGAAAGCGGGCTTGGAAGCCGAGCTTAAGATGCTCGAGAGCGAATGGGAGAAGCTCAAAAACAAAGCGCCAGAAAAGCCGATGACGAACGTCTATAACCTCGAGCGCAGAATTCGAAAGATCGAATCGGAACTGGAGGCCTTGGAGCCAGTCAATATGAAAGCACCGCAGGAATACGAGATGACCAAGAGAAGATACAACTCCGAAAGAGAGAGATACGACAAGCTGGTCAGCGAAAAGCAGGCCCTCATGGACTTCATGGAGGAAATTGAAAGAAAGAAAACCGAGGTCTTCATGGAAACATTCGACAAGATCTCTAAAAATTTCACAAAGATCTTTGAGACCCTCTCACCGGGTGGAACCGCTGAACTGGTCTTGGAAAACCCGAACGCGCCGCTAGAGGGGGGACTCGAGATAGAAGCCAGACCTGCGGGTAAAAGAGTTCTACGCGCCGATGCTATGTCGGGAGGGGAAAAAGCGCTCACCGCCGTGGCATTTATCTTCGCACTGCAGAGAGTCAAACCCGCAACCATCTATGTGATGGACGAGATCGATGCTCATCTAGATCCGCAGAACCTGAAAAGAGTCGCGAAAATGCTCAAAGAGTCTTCCAAGAAATCACAGACCATTGTGGCCACCCTCAGGGATCCCGTTATGTCCGCAGCCGATCGTCTGTTCGGGGTAAACATGGACAAAAACGGGGAATCACACATAGTCTCCGTAGAGTTGACGGGGACGAAGTGAGGTGTACAAATGGTAGTAGTTTTCGACCAGCCGTTCCAAATCCTGCTCGAACTAGTCCAAACCCATAGACTTGATCCATGGGACATCGATATCGAAAAGCTAACTAACATCTACCTGCAGAGAATACGGGAAATGCGGGAACTGGACCTGAGGATTTCCGGAAGAGCCCTCCTCTGTGCTGCTATCTTGCTCCGTATGAAGTCGGGCTACATCGACGAGGATGGACATGCAATGGAGGCGGAGGAGGATTTCGATGAGGATATCGATTTAAATCTGGGAGAGCTCGGGCCCCTGGTAATGATACACCGAACTCCGCGAAAGATCACCCTCAACGACCTCATAAGCACGCTACAGGAAGTCCTAAGAGAAGCTCCGCGAGGAGGGCCAAAGTTAGTCCAAAAGCCGGGCAACATCGTCCACGAATTGAGCGAGTACAGCGTGAACATCGAGAAAATGCTCGACAAACTCTACCGGCGGATAATAGAACTAGCTCCAAACGGAAAGGAGATCAAACTGACGGAACTACTCGATAGCGGATCGCGGATAGAACTCGTGCGGACTTTCCTGCTGGCTTTGTTCCTAAGTTCCCAAGGAAAGATAAACCTTCGACAAGATGAACCTTTTGGAGATATCTTCATTTCACTAGCAGAACCGCCGGTGGGTGAAAGTGGGAATTCAAGATGATGTGTCCGTGGTTGAGGCGGCACTTTACGCGGCGGATCGTCCCCTAAGCCTCTCTGAAATACAAAAAATAGTTGGAACTAGCTCCGAAACCTATACCCGAAAATTACTCGAGTTGCTTAAAGAGGACTACAGTAGACATAAGAGACCTCTCGAACTCGTTGAGACCTCCAAAGATACGTATTCGCTTAACCTGCGGGAAGACCTCATGCCAAAGCTTGAGGGCGTGGTCCCAAAAACCAAGCTAACCCGCGGGGCCCTCAAAACCCTTGCTCTCATCGCTTACAGACAACCAATCCACCAATCGAAGTTGGCGGAAATCCGGGGGGGCAGGGTCTATGAGTACGTGAAAAAACTCCTCGAGTTGGGTTTCATTGAGGCCAGATCTATCGGACGGACGAAAGTGCTTCGGACCTCCAAGAAGTTTGCTTCCTATTTCGGCTTTGAGGACGATATGGATAAAATCCGCGAACGTCTGGAGGAAATGATGAAATAACCCAGAGCCGGGGTTGTCTAATAAATCGCGTTTTCACGTAATTCTGGCTCCCGGAGTGGTTTCTGAACCCCATCCGAACCAACAACTTTTTACCTTTTTACGCATAAGCCACCGAGAGGGTCAAAATGGCGATATGGCAGGGGAGATCCAGGAAAAAACCAAGCGGTGGACGGATTTGGCCCAGCAGGAAGAAGCGGAAGTACGAACTCGGCCGTGAACCGGCAGAAACCAAGATTGGGCCCACAAAGCGCGTCAAGGTGAAAGTGCGCGGCGGGGGTCGTAAACTTCGCCTGCTAGCGGCAGATGAGGCCAACATCACCATTCCAGAAACCGGAGAAAGCAAAAAAGCAAAGATCATTTCCGTCCTGGAGAACCCCGCCAACCCACACTTCGTCAGGCGAAACATCATAACCCGGGGGGCCATCATCGAGACGAGCCTCGGAAAGGCCCGCGTCACCAGCCGAACGGGGCAAGACGGCGTGGTAAATGCCACCCTCATCGAGGCGAAACCCGGGAAAACGGGGAGAAAGACCACAACCAAAAAGAAGCCAAAAGGGGGATCCGGGGAGAAAAAGGAGCCCCCAGCATAGATTTCACAACGTCTTCTGTCTAGCCCCCTTTCCGACTAAGTGTATCACCTCCCACCCCAACTTCTTCAGCTCTCGTGCTATGAACCTTCGGTGGCATCCGCTCGGATAGTTCTCCCGGCACATTATCACTGTTTTTTTCTTCTGCGCCAGTTTCATGAGTTCCCCCAACCCCTCCTTAAATTCTCTAGTCCTCGTGTATGCCTCGTAGCCGCCGCGCCGATAACCACCGAGCTTCTCCAGATGGACATATTTGATCCCTTCGCCGGGTAGAGACAAACGCAAACTTTCTCCCGTAAACTCCGGCCACTTCGACCTCGGGAACGCCCTAACGTCTGCCACCACCTCGATTCCGAGGTCCTTGAGCAGACGGATAAAATCCTCGAACTTTCTGTTGCCGTATCCAATCGTGTAAATGACGGAAATATATCTCCCCAAGAATAACTCAACCACCAATTTTTTAAAACGACGCGCTCAGTTATCGGTAAATGCCTATATTTATTTTTTGCATCGAA
>JAGGTB010000002.1 GCA_021163965.1 Hadesarchaea archaeon
GATCCGCCAGCCGTAGCTTTGCCATTTGGGTCCGAAGTGCGTCCAGCTTCTTTCTGGCGGACTTCCACTGTTCGAGGAGCTGCCTCGTGGCAACTGGAACCCTCTCCACGGTGGACCTTAATATCTCCGCCGCCTCAGCGAGCCACCCGTCCCGCTCTTGAACGAGCTTCACCGCGGCCTCCCCCGCAGAAAACTCCACCCTTTCGACGCCATCCTGAATCCGCTCCGTCCGAATGATCTTTATGGGACCAACATCTCCCGTCCTAAGACAATGCGTGCCAGCGCAAGCCTGAGTGTTCCAGCCTTCTATGTCCACAACGCGTATCTTCCTGCCCGGAACGACCCCTCCCTGATAGAGATCGTGCCCGTATTTACGCTCCGCAACATTGCGCTCCATCCACGCGGCATTGACCTGCCGGTTTTCCATCACCACTCTGTTAGAGAGCAACTCTATCCTGCGGAGCTC
Organism: Hadesarchaea archaeon; assembly: GCA_021163965.1. Lineage (GTDB taxonomy): Archaea > Hadarchaeota > Hadarchaeia > Hadarchaeales > JAGGTB01 > JAGGTB01. The sequence goes on from JAGGTB010000002.1 coordinate 467, forward strand.
TTCCGGGGATATCCGCCTGAAGTGCGAGATATCCAGACGGGTGCTCTTTATGCCCTTCTGAACCCCGTGTTGCCACACGTGGTCGCCTAAAACCCGCCTAGCCGCGCCGAGCAAGATGTGAGTAGCCGTGTGATGTCGCATCAGCGCTAGGCGCCTCTCCCGGTCGATCATGCCCTCCACAACTTCCCCAACTTTGAGGCCCCGAGGGCTGACCCTGTGGACTATTACCCCTCCAACCTTCCGGACATCGAGAACTTTGAACTTTCTTTTACCGGCGCGCAGAAAACCCCTGTCGGCGGGTTGCCCCCCTCCCTCCGGATAGAAGACCGTCCTGTCCAAAACCACGTAGGAATCAAAACACCTCAAGACTTTTGCCTTGAATTTCCAAGCGTACGGATCCTCGTAGAACAACTCCCTCGTCTTCGGTAACCCGCGCGTCTCGGACTCCGGAATCTGGATGGAGGGAACTCTCTTGGCCCTGGCCTTGGCGTGAGATTCCGCCACCCTGATGTAGAAATCCTCAGGGATGTCCACGCTCACCCCCTCCTTCTCGGCCACTTCCTTAACTATCCCCGGGGGCAAACCGTGGCTATCGTACAGCTTCATCAGCGTTTTCGTCGGGATTTTGGTCCTCCCACGTTCCCTCAGAGAACTGGACAGGCGCCGCACGAGTCTGCTTCCCCTTTCGAGGGTCTCCCGATACCTCCGCTCCTCCAACTCGCTAACCTCTACGATGTACTTTCTCCTCTCGCGGAACTCAGGGAAACGGGGAGCGAGATAACTGATCTCCACTTCCATCAACTCAGCCAGAGGCTTCTGAATGTCCACCTCCCTCATCAACCGCAAAGTGCGACGTAAAACAAGACGGGCCAAGTACCCGCTCTCGACGTTGCTGGGAGTGATACCGTCGCCGAACATGAACGCCAGACATCTAAGGTGATCGGCTATCGCATATACTGCCTCCAAGGGTGCCATCAGACGATCCAGTTCATCGACGTCCATCCCCGTCCGCTCGCTCACTTTTTGACGCAACGCTCTGAGATCCCGACCGGTCTCAATATCCATTATGCCCGCGAGCTTCGAGTGCTCCCGCAGAACGTCCGCCGGCGGGAGTTCAATCCCAGAAAGCCCGCGCAATTTTTTGACCACCGGACCGAAAACTGCCTCATAACTGGAGGGAGTCCCCTGCGACGCCCAGACGAGGCGCTCCATTCCGTATCCGGTGTCGACCACTTTCAGCGGGAGTTCATAGCGCTTCCCATTTTCGACCCCATAACGCATGAAGACCAGTGTCGCCAACTCCAGCCCACGGACGTTTACCTCGAAATCCTCCCCGGCGTTCCCGCCTCCCTCCCAAAAGTCTTGGACGTAGGTTATCTCGGAGGGATCGATCCCCAGCCCCTCGGTGAGGAACTCGTGACAAAGTTCGACGGTTTCGTCAGTCCAATACACCCGCTTACGCCTAGAGTTGAACGCGTGATGGCCCCCCATGAAGAAGAGCGTGAAGTGTTTGCCGGAGCGCCCCACGTTGTCTATATCATTCAGCCTTATGCTCGGCTGACTCACGACCAGCGGGTTCGCCGGGGGTGGAACTTGACCGCTCGTCACCCAAGGCTGGAAGTTCGCGATCGATGCGATGGTAAGAAATATGTCGTCGCGCCAGCGCGCAACAACCGGACATCGCGGGACTACGGTGTGTCCCTTCTTTTCGAAGAACCTCAGGAACTTCTCCTCCATCTCCGCGGGTGTATATTTCCTCCGGATCGGGGGATTATCGATGAACGTATACTCGTCGCACGGGGTATCGCCGCACGTCCTTCTATCCGGATCGAGGGTCCAGAAGGTGCGGCCGCAACTGGAACATCGCCTGCGCTGGAAGCCCTCCCGTTTGAAGAGTGCGACCCGGTAAATATCCTTCACGCGCTCGCCCCGCCAAGCAGATATCCGGGGGGAAAGTTAAAAGTCTTCACTTAAACTCGGGCCCACCTGTGTGAAGAGATCTGGGAGTAACAGGGCTAGGGCTACATGGAGCATCCGGAGTCCAACCCTTCCTCTTTTCAAACCCTCGCCCGACATCGCCTTGGTGGAAGTTCCACGACGCCCCAGTGGAGGCCGCGGCTGGTAGCGGCCCCCGCTTTTCCCCTTCTTGAAGCGGCGGCAAACTCACCGGCTCCCCTCAGTTGTTATTAATATAGCAAAGATTTCGGCTGGGAAGCAGATTAAGGAGTGGTGAAATCGATAAAGTTTAAATGCGCAAACTTTGTAGAACCACTATCAGGAGCGCGTGAAAAATGAAAGTAGCGGAAAAATTTGACAAAAAATGGAAGCTAAGATATTGGAAGGGTTGAGGGAATTCGTCTCGGATATGGATTGGATAGATGCAAAATTGGATCAGCTGAGGAAAGAGTACCCCAATAAATACATTGCCGTAAGCAACCGTAGGATAGTGGCTTCCGATTCCAATCTTCAAAGTCTCCTTCAAAAACTAAAGGGAAAAAATTTAAACCCCGGCGAGATCCCAGTAGAATTCATCGCCAAGGACCCCCCGAGGTTAATCCTTTAAACTTTTTTGGAGGCATTTCTTGAGAATCTTGGCAAGATACCGGCCGTGGGGGTATAGAAATTGGGGTTTTCTCCCAACTGTGCTCGAGATAGAGAACCTCGGGGTAAGCGGAAAGATAGATTTTCTCCTCGATACTGGAGCGGGGCGAGCTATACTTAGCGAAAAAGACGCTCAAAGGCTTGGTTTGCATTACCAGAATTTCCCCAGAGGCAAGCCTGCAATAGGAGTTGGTGGAGTGGCAAATACTTGGAAAATAAATGAAAAAGTCACTCTCTATATTCCCGTAGTGGGCGGTGGGGTATTTTCCGCTTCTAGAGAAGGGATAGAAATATTGGAAGAATCTAGTGAAGAAAAACATCTACCCAGTTTATTGTTTGGAGTTTCTCGAAGAACTTGATTTTAAACTAACCTTCGATATGCCAACGAGAGCTATCTTCCTAGAACGCTAGAAGCCACCCCGGTGAGGTGGTGCCGAATAAATCGACTGAGCGCTTTTAGGAGGATGATCCTCGTGATCGAGAAAGTTAGGAAGAGGGACGGGGGGATCGTCCCCTCCGATCAGGACGGGGTTACGGAGCCCATATGGAAGACCACGCGCGCCTCCATGTCCCATTTCGGTTTTCGTCTTCAAGCGGTTTTCGGGGGGATGGCCAAAAGTATTCGTGCATGGTTTCGTGCGGAAATCGGTAGCAGTTTCAACACCCTTCGGAACAAGTCACAAATGTCTGGGATACCGACCCTAACCGAACAGCGCGCCTAAGCCAGCTATCTCCTCTTCTCCCTTCTCCTCCTCTTTCTTCTCTTCCTTTTCCTTCCCCTCTGCCTTTGGTGCCTCCGGTGCCTCGGCAGCCGGTGTGGCCGGAGCCGACACAGCCGCACCCTTCACTATCTCGTCTATGTCCACTCCCTCAAGAGCTGCGGCCAGCGCCTTCACGCGCGCGCCGTCGACCTCCACGCCTGCCGCCTCGAGCACCTTGGAGAGGTTCTCCTCAGTTATCTCCTTACCAGCGGCGTGAAGCACCATGGCAGCATAGACGTACTCCATTTTTTCCATACCTCCTTTTACCCGAATAGGGCTCCTAACCCCACTGCCTCTTCCTTTTCTCCCTCCTCCTTTTTTGGCTTTTCCCTTGGGGCCTCCTCTTTCTTAGCCCCCTCCGCCTTCGGTGCGACCATCCCCCTCAGCTCTTCATCCAACGCGCTAACGTCCCTCGATGCCAAAACAGTGGCAAGGCTCTTCATCCCCCTGACCGCCCGGGCCAACAACTCCGGCACCACTTCCGCCACAGGCAACGACGCCTCAAGGGCCAACGTAAATGCGCTAGCATATGCCCTCGAAACCATCACCCCAATAGTCTCTCGGGTCGGGTACCCTATCTCCACGGAGAGGGTAAACGATTGGGTGTAAGCTTTCACGATATCGCTCTTCACCTTTTCCTCGTCTATTGCCAACACATCTCCAGGAAAAACGACGCCCCCCTCGAAAGCCGCCAAGAGCTCGAAGCCTATCTCTTTTGGCTCGATCCCAAACTTGGAAAGGACATCCGCCACCTCCTGCGTTACCTTTTCCCCCTTCCTGACTAGAACACAATCCTCGAGGATGACTATCTTTCCGGCCTGAATCCGGGCCTTGACGCCAACTCGCTGGAGCTCACTTACAATCGGACCTGGAGGAAAATTGGTCTCTCCGGCAGGGATTACCACATCTTTGGACAACACGTCGCCGGCCTTTGCTGGAGCGCTGATCTTCTTCTCATTCAAGAACTTCCAAAGCCTAAACGGATTCATTTTTGTGAAAATGAGGGCCGCCTCCCCCTCTAGGTAGCCCGCGAGCTCGCGCAACTTCGGCCTTCCCTCGCTGGCCCGCTTCACCGCCAGTTCCAAGAGGTTCTTCCTCCCAACTTTTATTTCCGCTTTCCCGCGGAGGATCTGCCTTATCTGCTGGAACTGGCGAGCGGGGACCCCTTTGATGCTGAGGACCCCTACGACTGGATACTCGTTGAATTTATCCGAGAGTTCGTCTACAAAATTGCGCTTCCACTCTGCTACCTTAACTGCAGCGGATTCCGCCATCTTTCACTACACCTCTATTCTCACCGGCTTCCCCATTGTCGTCTTCACGTAAGCCGACTTTATTTGCTTCAACCCCTTCGGCAACCTCGATTCAAGTGTACTAATCACCGCCTCCACGTTGTCCGCAAGTTCCTCTTCCGACATCCTCTCCCGACCCACTAGTACGTGGGCAACAGGCTGCGTGCGCACGTTTATGCGGATCATGGCACGGCATGATTCAATCAAACTCTTTATATCGGCGGTCGGCGGAACGGGCTTTGGCATTTTCCCCCGCGGGCCCAAAATGGGACCGAGTTGTCTGCCCACAAACGGCATCATATCAACCTGAGCTAAAAAGAACGCATATTGGTCCACAAGTTTCTTCGCCCTCTTTCTATCCCCGCCGAGCTCCTCGATCTCCTTGCGCCCGAGTACCAAATCTGCCCCAGCATCCCTGGCATTCGCCGCCAGCTCGCCCTCCGCAAAGACCGCCACCTTTTGGGACTTTCCCGTACCGTGCGGGAGCCGAACGTCCGCGACAATTCTGTTCTCAACCCGATTGAGATCCAGATCCCTAAAGCTCACCATCAGCTCAACGCTCTGGGTGAAATTCCGCTTTCCCGCCAACTCCTTAGCCCGTTTGACGGCCTCGAGCACTTTTTCCCTATCCGCTGGCAACCTCACCACCTAGCTTTCCATCGTGCTTTCCTTCCTCGATCTCCTTCTGGACTTCTCGGGGGTCCTTCCCCTCAACCGTTACTCCCATACTGACGCACGTACCGAGAATTTCCTTCACTGAGGCCTTCAAGTCCTTCGCCAACGTCCCCTCTGCCTTCTGCCTAGCTATTTTGATCACCCCCTCAAGGCTTAGATCCCCCACGGTCTCTTGACCAGCACTAGAGGCTCCCTTCTCTAGACCCAGCTCCTTACGAATTAGGGCGCTGACGGGGGGAGACCCCACCTCTATTTTGAACTCCTTCGTCTCTTTGTCGATTATTATCTTGACCGGAACCTTCATCCCATCGAACTTCGCCGTCTTCTCGTTGATCTCGGCGACCACCTGACCAATGTTGAGGCCATAGGGGCCGAGAGCGGGCCCTATCGGTGGCCCCGCGGATGCCTTCCCGCCGTCAACCAATACCTCAACTGTTACTTCCATAGTCAACCCTCAGAACCGCACTTCAGGTCGACAGTCGCTCTGCAGATTACTACCCGCTCACCACCTTTTTATCCTTATCGAGGCTCAAAGTGAAAAATCGGGAGTTATCAAGTTCTCTCTTGGACCAGTGACCAAGAGCAACATCAGTTAAACCTACATTCTGCTATGCCTGGGGTACTTGCTATAAACGTACCCGAGTAGCTCCCCTAGCTCCATCTCGTTAAAGCGCCTCAATGAAAGCATTGCCTCCCTTTCCTCGGATGAGAGGGTCTTGAAGATTTCCATAGCTTTTTTCCTTCCCTCAGGAGTCAACTTATAGTTGCACCTCACCATCGAATCTTCCATCGGTCGCCTCACCTCAAGAATTTCTCTGTGGCTCTCCACCAGTCCGGAATCCACTAAATCTTCGACATCCTCCAGCACTTGATCGGAAAAAGGTCCGAAAAGAAACGGAGAAAATTTATAAGGAAGCTTTTTTATCCCGAATTCCTTGCCCAGCAAAAAGAGCAACTTCTGCATCCGTATACTTCCCTTTATTTCTCCTCCCATAGCGTATAGTAGGGCCAGAATCCACTTTTTATGATCTCTCGGCGCCCGCGTTCTCCGGGTAGCCTTCCTCGCCGCGGTGAGAAATCCCCCCTCCAGCTTCAGTAGTTTAACCATCTCCCTTCCATCCTCAGTCAATTTGAGGATCTTTTGATAGGGCCACGATTTGGATTCCTCCTGACAAATTAGCCCCTCATCCAGGAGCTCGCGGATACGAAGCTGGATGGTCGAGGCACTACCACCTACACAGGACTGCAACCCCCTGACGTGCTGCGGACCTCTCGACAACGCGAGCAAAATCTCGGGCACCTTGCTTTTTCTCAATATCATCTTACTCCCTTCTGTTACAATAGATGTAACGATCCCCTTTTAAACCTGATGAAGGCAACTAAAAGGACGCCGGAAATAAGCAAAAAATGAATCTTCACTCAGCGAACGGGGCAAAATTTTCGCAACGCTATTAAGCGAAAGTGCGTTACAGTTAGCGTAACACTTAAGACTTTGAAAGGAGAAACAAAAGAGAGTGATGCTATGGCCCTAGCTTATTCTTCCCCGGAGGATTCCTCCAAACCTCCAAAAATCACCCACGTGGAGAAGAGGGACGGCAGGATCGTCCCCTTCGACCAGAACAGGATTACCGAGGCCATCTGGAAGGCCGCGCAGGCCGTGGGGGGCCGGGACAGGAAGCTCGCGGAGAGGTTATCTGATGAAGTCGTCCGGATCCTCGAGGGGCGGTTCGCGGGCAAGATCCCCAACGTCGAGGACATCCAGGACGTGGTCGAGAAGGTCCTGATAGAGGAGGGGCACGCGCGGACGGCCAAGGCCTACATCCTCTACCGGAAACAGCGCGAGCACCTGAGGAGAATCAGATCCACGTTTCTCGAGGTTGAGAAACTCGTCAGCTCGTACCTAAACGGCGAAGATTGGAGGGTGAGGGAAAACAGCAACATGGACTACTCGCTATCGGGGTTGCTCATGCACTCGGCCGGAACCGTCCTCGCGACCTATACTCTCGACAAGGTATATCCGATGGAGGTCTCCGACGCACATAGAAACGGGGATCTGCACCTTCACGATTTGTCCCTCGGCATAGCTGGATACTGTGCCGGCTGGAGCTTAAAGCAACTGCTGTTTGAGGGATTCAACCGCGTCCCCGGGAGAGTGGAGTCCAAGCCCGCCAAACACTTGGATACGGCCCTCCTGCAGATGGTCAACTTCATAGGAACCCTCCAGAACGAGTGGGCTGGAGCCCAGGCTTTTAACTCCGTCGACACCCTTTTGGCTCCTTTCGTCCACTACGACGGGCTGGACTACAAGGAGGTCAAGCAAGCGGTGCAGAAGTTCGTCTTCAATCTGAACATCGCGTCGCGCTGGGGCGGGCAGACCCCATTCACCAACGTTACCCTTGACTGGATCGTCCCGAAGGACCTGAAGGATCAGCCAGTGATAGTTGGAGGCGAGCCCCAGGAGGACACATACGGCGACTTCCAAGAGGAGATGGACATGATAAACAGAGCCTTCATCGAGGTCCTGATGGAGGGCGACATGAGCGGGAGGCCCTTCACCTTCCCCATTCCCACCTACAACCTAACACGCGACTTCAGCTGGGACTCCGAGAACACCGACCTGCTCTTCGAGATGACCTCGAAGTACGGCCTCCCCTATTTCTCCAACTTCATCAATTCCGACCTCAAGCCGTCCGACGTCCGCTCCATGTGCTGCAGGTGGCCCCTCCCCCCCGGGGACGGGGGGGCAACGGGGGGGGCGGGGCTTT
>JAGGTB010000049.1 GCA_021163965.1 Hadesarchaea archaeon
ACGTTAAAAAGGCCATAAGTAGTCAAACGGATTTTGTTGACCGTCTCGCCCCCCGGCACATCCTCGTCACTCGTGGGCTTCAGCAACAGGGGCGCGCCGACATCGCGCGACACCCGAAGTATATGGACGTGGAGCTCGGGGGGCGGGCGGATGGAGTAAAGTAGATCCGCTCCTCGATAGATGTCTAAGTTTGGCTCCGTCACGTCATCGCGCGCGAACCTCACGCCCGCCGGGATCTCTTGGGGGACCTCGATGTCCGTGATCACGAGGTCGCAAGCGGGCAGAAGGCGCCTGAGTTCCGCCGCGACGACTGGGACGTTCCCGACGCCGATCTCAACTATCTTACGGGCCCCCCTGAACTCCTCCGAGATGTACCTAGCGATTGCCCTTAGCTCCTCCATAGAGCTCCTCTGGAAGGATTAGTTCGAACGCCGCAACCGGGTGCTCGAGCCCGAAGCCCGCGATGACCTCCGGGTGGATTTCTCCAGTGAACCCCACTCGCTCCCCATCGCAGATGAACCCGGCCACCCTCCCGGGAATGAAACTTGGGTGTTCCATCGCCACGACCTCCCACTTCGCTCCGAGCTCCCTCAGAACCGCCTCGGTCACCGCCTTGATGTAGGTAAAGTTCGCCTCCTCTCCTATAATGGCCCCGGCCACGTGGCGGACATTTCTCGCACCCGTCTCGGCTTTCTCGTCGAGCACTACCACATCGCCAACCTCAAACACGCGCTGTGGCAACTCGTGGCGTCTATTCGCGCGAAGGACTCCAAGGAGCCCAGGAAGAAGCCAAGTCCTCAGGATCGTATACTCCTCCGAAACGGGGTTTGAGATCTCCGCCGCCTCGCCGCTGACCCTCATGAGTTCGAAGTTTTCCCGAGGGTTCGTCAGGGTGTAGGTCATCACCTCCATGAAGCCGAGCCCGGTGAGCACTCGCCGCGCTCGTTCGCTGACCCGCTCGATTGAGGCTCGCTCTCCAACGGTCACCACCTTGGGCAACGTTGGCTCGAGCTTGTCGTAACCGTAGCCTATGGCGATGTCCTCGATGAGGTCAACCTCGTGTATCAAGTCACTTCGGTAGGGTGGTGCAAGTAACGTCAGAACTCCACCTTTGGCGCTGGCGACGTCGTACCGCATGCGTCGCGCGATTTTCGCCATCTCGCTCGGCTTCAGCGCTAGACCTATGAGCTCGTTCGCCGCACGCACGCTCAAACGGTGGCGGGTCGGGCGAAGATCGGGTGTTTGAACCCGTCTGTCAGGGTATTTTATCATCACCGACTGAAGCTTGAACCCTCGCTCCGCAAGCCCAGTCATCAAAATCGTCAGCGCTTGGTTCACCACGCGCTCGTCTTGCCCGGTAACGTCGATGAACAGCCGCTTCGTCCGGCTGGTGACGCGGGTGTCTTCGCTGTTGATGATGGGAGGCAGCGAGAGCACAGTGTCCCGCGAGTCGACGAGCAGAGGGTAGCGGGGCCAATCGCGCACGATTGGGGCGTACTCTACACCTTTGGGATGCTCGCGCAAGATTTGGGCGGGGGTTAGCTCGCGGTCGAAGTCAAGCGGGACGAAGCGAAGTCCATCGGGCAGCGTGGTGGTGTAGCGCATGGGTGGTTTGATGGTGTCGAGATCGTAAATGCCTATTGAACCCTTGCGTCGATTTCGGCAGAGTGAGGCGTGAAGCTTCTCCTGCACCTGCATCAGCGAAGCCACGATTTCGTCGGTTAGCTTGACATTCGTCACGACGCCAGCTGCGATGAAAGGTCGGATTGGTTTAACTCTCCGATCGACCTCAACTGTCACGCCCGAAGCCCCTATCTTGTAGCGGGGCATGCCTAGCTCCAAGCCCAAAAATCCTCGAAGCGCGCGCGCAACCCCTTCGGGACTGAGAAGGTCCGGGCGATTGTGTGCAACCTCAAGCTTGAGCTCGTCGCCCGCTGCTTCGGCCTCGATTCCGAGCATGGCCAGACGCTCGCACAAATGCTTTCGCTCCACCCGCTTGCCGAGCAGCTCGCAAAGGTCGGGATAACTAACGGTGATCACTGGCACCTATTCTCCCACCTGTAGGGATTGCTTACATTAGAAGGTTTAATCGCGCCAATTAGCTCACCCAAACTTTTCGCCCATCTCCGGAAATGTGTAGGACTTATACCGAGATGATTCGCGGCTCGCTTGGTGCCGGGTGTCTTGTACAGTTTTCCCAACATTTTTTCATCTAATTTTTCCATTCTTTACCCCTGTTTAGTGCTTAGAGGAGGATAAACAAAACGCGAGATCCAGTTGAGGTCATTACAGAAAATATCTCTGATATCCTTCAATCCTAGTCGTATGGCTATCAATCTGGTGAGGCCGATCCCCCATGCGAGTACGGGATGGCGAATACCTAGCGGGCGCAGGACCTCCGGTCTGAATAGTCCAGCTCCCAAGATTTCTATCCACTCTCGCATCTCTTCATGATAAACGTCAGCTTCTACTGATGGTTCCGTAAACGGAAACATCCCCGGCCTGAACCTTATCTTAGGAAGGCCGAGCTTTACCACGATTTGTTTGAGATAGCCAAGCATGTCGCGCAACGTGAGGCCACGATCCATCACTATGCCCTCGCACTGGTAAAACTCGGCCAGGTGCTTGTAGTCTATCTTTTCGTGCCGGTAGACGCGCTCGATGCAGAAGACCTTGACAGGTGGCTTCGGCCTCTTTGCTAGGTAACGCACGGTGGCGGCGGTTGTTTGAGAACACATGATCGTCCTGCGACTTATCTCTGGGTTGAATTTGTACCTCCACCCGCTCGACCCGGCTACACCCCGCTCGTGGGCCCTTGTCACCCTATCTAAAAGATCCTGAGGTACCCTTGCACGGGCCGGCTTGGAGAGAGACAGGCTGTCATGAATTTCCCTGGCGGGGTGATCTTGGGGTTGAAAGAGAGCATCGAAGTTCCAGAACTCTGACTCAACTAAGGAGCCTTTAATCTCCTTGAATCCCATCTCCAGGAGAATTTCGCGGAGCTCATCGATGACCTGTTGCTGGGGGTGGACCTTTCCGGGGTAAATCCGCACCCCGGGAACCGTCACGTCGTAGGGGCGGAACTTTACCTCGCGCCACTTCCCGCTCACGAGTAGCTCGTGAGACAGCTGGCTTACTCCCTCCTCCAGCTCGACACCCGCCTCGAGGACTTTCTCCCCATCCGGAGTCAACTCGAGCGAGCGCCTCACTTTCTCCCTGACCACGAGAAGCTTGCGACCCTTCAGTACTGCCACAGCTCCCCTAAGGTCCGGAGACAACTCGTCCACCGATAGGGAATCCGCCCTCGCCAGCTTCTCCAGCAACTGCTCCTCCGGAGCTTTCCTCTTCAGGGCCTCCTCGCCGCTCTTGGTGAGCGTGATGATCGTCTCTCCTTTCTCCCTCGCGAATTCTATCCAACCCTTCCGCCTCGACCACCCCAGGGCGAGGTTAGCAAGTTCCTTTTGCAATCCCTGGTGCTCCCGGACCTCATCCACGCTCACGGGAGCCGTCTTGGAAAGGACCGTTAGCAGGCGGCGCTCGGGCAGGCCCTTGGACGCGTAAAGCCTTCCTTCGTCCGTCGGCGATACCTCCTGCCATGACCTTTCGGATATTCGAATTAGGCCCATCTCCTTCAGATTCAGCGCCGCACGCATTACCGCCGAGTGGTCGAGACCCGCCCGTCGCTCCACCTCAACGACGTCGGCCTTCCGCGCTAGATCTTGAAGCGCCAAGAGGACCTTCTTTTCTCGAACGCTCAGTTTTTTAACCCCCTGCCGGGCCATCCAAACCCCTCGGCGATGTTTAGATCTACCCAATATCCGATTTGCCTTCGCGTTTCATTTATTAAAATCCGCCGGGAGGTAAAGGAAAATCGCTCTCTATAGTTGAGGATTCCTGAAAGGAGACCAAGTTCGATTCTTACCCCCACAAGGAATTATGAGCTGGACATACATAGAGAATGCAAAAGAATTTCATCCATTGTTAAATATAGCAATTCGACAAAATCACCGACGCGAGCGAAAAAAACTCACCTGAAGTGCTCATACCCCCTATCCGGCATTTTTTCAATTCCTTCTTCCGTCCGGATGTAAACTCCTTGCCCGCGAACCGCCTCTCCGATCGCGGAGACCTTGATGTGACGGCGGGAGAGGCCCCTTTTTACTTTCTCCCACCCATCTCTCCGCACCGTGAAGAGCAACTCGAAGTCCTCCCCTCCAAAGAGGACGAATTCCCTTTCATCAAATCCGTGATCCCGCGCGAACTTCCTAACCTGAGGAGACACAGGGATCTTACTGTAGTCCACCACCAGCTTGACCTTGCTCATACGCGAAATCTGCCAGAGATTGGCCGCCAAGCCGTCGGTGACATCTATCGCGGCCGTCGCATACCCACTCCTAGCCAAAAACACACCCTCCCGCACCCTTGCTGTGGGCTTCGCGTAAGCCTCGAGGAGCTTCCCATACCCGCGCTTGGGGAGTTTTTCAAGCAACATCTTCACGCCAGCCGCAGCCACGCCAAGTTCGCCAGTCACGGCGACGATATCTCCGGCCCTCGCGCCAGAGCGCGTCAGGAGCCCCCCCTTGGGAACCGTGCCGAATGCCGTTCCAGATATGACCACATCGCCGCTTTCGTTCAAGTCCCCGCCGACCACATAGGTTCCGTACCTCCTAGCGCAGGAGTTCATGCTTCTCAGAAGCTCTCTCACGAAGTCCGCCTTAGTTCCACGGGGGAGCCCAACCGAGAACACGAGGCCAAGCGGTTCCGCTCCCATGGCAGCCAGATCGCTGAGGTTTGTGACCACAGCCTTCCATCCCATCTCCTTGGCTGGAGTGCCCATAGGAAAGTGCGTGTGGCCGACCAACATATCCGTCGTCGCCACGAGGTACTTACCATCAATTTCCACAACTGCCGCGTCATCGCCTACCCCAACCTTCACGGGTGGGCCAACCTTACAAATTCTGCGGGCCAACTCGATTAGGGCTCTTTCCCCGAGATCTTGAACTTCTACCATATCACCACAGCAATAATTCCCCAGTAACTTTGTCCACCAGCTCGCTGGGCGCTGGCCCCACGGCGAGGACCGTGGATGTCCCTGGAAGGAGTTCCGTCAGTCCTGAGTCCTTGACCAGTTCGCACGGCAATTTTAGTTCCTTCGCTTTCGCCTGGAGTTCCATCAGTTCTGGTTCCCCCGATGCCCTCACGACGACCTTCTTTCCCCCCTCCTTGATCCAGGCATCGAACCACTCCTTATGCTTTTTTCTCGCCGCCTCGGCTGCCCCCAACGAACCGTGAGCCACTTGAGCCGCGAGCTTCCCCGGGCTCATCCCGAGATCCTCCCTCGCAACTATGACCTGCTTGTACCTGAATTCCCGCCCCTCCCGACATCCCATAGAATCACCATCCCATAATATCACTACCAGCGCGCTTTCGAATGGTACCACTATTATTCTCTGTCTCAAAACTAAAAAACATTCGGTTTTTTCCTTAATTCGGCGATTTTTCCCCAGTTTTTTCCGAAACCGGGGCTTCCATCGCCTCTCCTTCGGGTTTGACCATCGGTTTTCGAAGCGAGCCGATAACCCACCTCATGCCCCCTCGCCAATATGCGAGCACCAAACAAATTATCGAAAGCAGAAAAACTGAGCCGAAAAAGGGCCCCGTCTCCAGCATCTTAAGACTAGGTTGGGCCAGAACCACTGCAACGAACGCTAGAGCGAGAATACCCAACCCGAAGCTAACCCCCGTCCTCTCCCAAGGGTCTAAGTCTCCATGTCGAGGAAAAAATACCAGACTCAGGAGAAATCCGGGAACAAATACGGAGGCCAGCCCGAGTACCACGTAAAGCACCGTTATCATCCGACCACATCCGTAGTTACCGCTTGGGACGTGAACTGCTCCCAGCTTTCGCGGGGGGCTTCCTGCTTCAGCGACGGGGCTTGCCCGGCGACCACGGCCGAAGCCGGGACGCCGAGTAGGGGCCCCATCTCCACAGGCGTCACTTCGGGCCGTCCCAGCCCTACCAGGCCCCGTTGCAGGATGTTCCACGAGGCCCGATAATCCCTGTCGAGAGATTGGTCCCCTTCTTGCGAGGTGCCCCTTGGGTCGACCTTCACCACCCTCCTACCAGCTCTCTCGGCCTTGTAGGAGAGCATCTGGAGGAACTTCCCCCAAGAGGCGCCGAGGATCTTTCCGCCCAGATGATGTTTCTTGGCCATCCCCGAGATGTTCAGGTTCTCCACGGCTATCAGGTCGTAGTTGCTCACGTAGAATCGCGAGAGCTTGTGCAGGAAGTCGTCCCGCTGGTTCACGAGGCGCTCGTATGCTCTGGCCAGCCTGACCCTCGCCCTCTCGCGGTTGCGCGAGCCTTTCCGCTTGCGCGAAAGCTGGCGGTGGAGCTTCCTTATCCTCTCCAGCAAGCGCTCGTAGAAGCGAGGGTTCTCGATTTGCCTTCCGTCCGTGTCCGTCAGGAAGTGCTTGATCCCGACGTCGATCCCGACCGTCCTGCCCGTCCTCGGCAGGGGCTCCGGCTCGTCCTCGACCTGGAAGATCGCGTACCACCTCCCCGATCGCTCGCGCTTGACGATGACCCCCTTCACCTCGCCCCTGATTTTTCGATGCAATTTGATGGGGATCTCGCCCACCTTCGAGAGGACGAGCTTGCCGCCCTCGAGCTTGAACCCCGACTGGTTGTAGTTCAGCGTCTTGAACCAACCCTCGCCCTTGAACCTCAAATTTCCGACTTTGCGACCCTTCCGCTTCAGCTCCGCTAGCGCCCGAATGTTTGACCACAGCTGGCGGTTCACCATCTGAAGGACCTTCGAGTGCACCTCGGCCAGCTCCGGCTTCTCGTGGCGCTTCAGGTCGACGATCAGGGCCTGGGTGTCCGTTTGTCTCAGCTTTATCCCCTTCTCGCGCGCGAGGTTCAGCTCGGAGAGCAGGCGGTTGTAGAGCCACCTGCAGAGCCCCATCTGGCGGTTCAGCGTTCGCTCCGCGGTCTTCGAGGGGTACAACCTGAATCGGTAGCTGAGCACACCCCGCCCTCCGCACGTGTTTTTGGTCACTATTCCATTACTGATTTTCGGGGAGAGAGGTCACCGAAAGTGTTCCCGCCCCTCATCCCCTCCCTTTCGGAAGGGGACTTCCCGGCGGTGAAGTTAACAAACCACGATATCAAGGCATAATTATAGGCTACAATCTAATAGCAAAAAATAAAGAAGAAGCATGCAAGAAATTATCTAAGTTACTTGAGTTTTAATTCACCGTGAGGAATCATCTGGGCAAAAATCATACTTTAAAGCCGACATCGCGCGCGAGCTGTCTAAATTCCTCATCCGTCAGGGATGTCCTCCTTCTCCCTTTGACGAACTTCCCCCTGAGCAACTGCAGCAGTTTAAGCAGACGCGGGTCTTCATCGCCGACTTCGCGCCCGATCATCTCCTCCAGCTTCAACTTCACGCCGTGCTTGCCCGACCTCTTTCCAATCCTTATCTCCCTCTTCTGACCGACCAACTCCGGGGGGAATATCTCATAGGTAAGTGGTAGAACTTTCACCCCGTGGACGTGGATTCCCGACTCGTGGGCGAACGCGGAGCGCCCGACTATGGCCTTGTTCAGGGGGACCCTATACTTCATCGCCTCCGCTACAAGGTCCGCGAGTCCCTTCAGCAACTTCAAATTCCACTTTCTTACGCCGTGGTGGAAATAACAGTTCATTATGACCTTCTCGGTCTCGGCCCCTCCAGCCCTATCTCCGATCCCAAGGAACGTCGTACTCGCATACACTTTCTCGTACAGACCTGAGGCCGCCCTTATCGCCGCCATGGTATTTTCAACGGCGTTCCCCAAATCGTCGTGCGCGTGGATCTCGATCGCCGGAATTTTCGTCTCCTCCTTTATGCGCCTGACTTTGGCCGGGATGCCATTTGGGAGGGGGGCCTCGGGATCGGAGATCCCGCATCCGACGGTGTCGCAAATCCTGTACACGCTGGCCCCCGCTTCGGCCACAGCATTTATGAATTCCCTCTCGAATGCCCAGTCAGCCCGGGTGCTGTCCTCCCCGTGGACGAACACCTTCAACCCGTGATCCACCGCGTACTCCACGGCACTTACTACCCTCTCAAGCAAAGTGCGGACGTCTTTATCGACCCACTTCTTCAGATGTATGAAGGATACGGGGTGTGAAATCCCTATTTGCTCGAACCCCATTTCCAAGGCTGCATCGATGTCCACTTGGGCCGCCCTACACCAGGCGGCTAGAAGCGGACCCAATCCTTCGTCCCGCATTAGATTTATCCCCTTCCTGTCGGATCTCGTGTAGGTCATTACCTCGATCCTCTCGACGCCAATGTCCCGAAGCATCACGGCTATACGGCACGCGTTCTCGGGGGTTGGAGATACTACCC
>JAGGTB010000009.1 GCA_021163965.1 Hadesarchaea archaeon
ATTAAGACCATCGGAAAAATATGTCTCCCCGTGGCCGCTGCACTGTTGGTAGTGTTTATCGTGGCAATTCCGGGGAACATAAAACCGAACGACAGCGGGGCGACTCCGCAAACCGTCGCGGAGGTAGTGGGGGGGAACAACAAGTTCGCTTTCGACCTCTACTCCCAGCTGGCAAAAAATAATGAAAAGAATGTCTTCTTCTCACCCTGGAGCATTTACACAGCCTTGGCGATGACCTACGAGGGGGCGAGGGGACGGACGGCGGAGGAGATGGAGTCGGTGCTCCACCTTCCGGAGGACGATGACGTGAGGAGGCCCTCATTCGCCTGGATCCACAACCGGTTGAACGAGAACGAGGAGTATGAACTTGAATCGGCCAACGCCCTCTGGGCCCAGGAGGGTCACTCCTTCCTCGACAGCTACTTTGGCATAATAGAGAATTACTACGGAGGCGAGATCGCTAACCTCGACTTCGAAAACGGGGCGGAGGAGGCCCGCAAGGCGATCAACGATTGGGTGTCGGAAAAGACGGGGGGCAGGATCGAGGAGCTGATCGAAGAGGGCATGCTCACCCCCCTCACGCGGCTGGTTTTGACCAACGCGATATACTTCAAGGGGGAATGGGCCAAGCAGTTCGACGAGGACGCGACCCGTCCGGAGAATTTCTGGGTGGGGCCCGGAAGGACCGTCGAGGTTCCGATGATGAGCTTGACGGGCGAGTTCAACTACACGGAAACGGAAGAATTTGAAGCCCTTGAGATGCCATACGAGGGCGGGGACCTGTCCATGCTCATCCTCCTGCCGAAAACCAGATTCGGCTTGAGCGATCTCGAGAAGGACATCGGCCCAAGCCTATTGAACGAGATAAGAGGGGGCCTGAGAGAGCAGACGGTTGACGTCTACATGCCGAGGTTCGAGCTCAGAACCGATTACGAGCTTTCAGACGCTCTTAAGGAGATGGGCATGGCCAGCGCATTTTCGGGAGGAATCGCGGACTTCTCGGGGATGGACGGGACAAGGGATCTCTTCATGGATCTCGTGGCTCACCAAGCCTTTGTGAGGGTGGACGAGGGGGGGACGGAAGCCACAGCCGCAACGGGAGTGGTCGTAATTCTAGGAATCCATAAGACCTTCCGTGCGGATCATCCTTTCCTCTTCATAATTCAGCAAACGGAAACGGGCAACATCCTGTTCATGGGGAGGGTTATTGATCCGAGCGAGCAGCGGTAATTGATTATGAGAACACGATGCCTTACTGCCCGAAATGCGGCGCTGAACTCCTGTGTGGCCTCCCACACCACGTCTTCGGTGCCCCCATCTGGGTAAACTAAATCGGCGACAAACACCTCGGAATCGCCCACGTTGGGGTGGGTACTCGGGGGTCGTCTTGGCGCGCGAGATCCTTAGGCCAAAAGGCGGCGTAAGCGTTCTCGGCTTCAAGTGTTATTTGTTCTGGCCCAATCGTTTTGTAGTTCTCAATCCGAATGGTAAATTCTGGAGGTTTTATGTTCCGGATCCGCATTTTCTCGATTACCACTTCTACCTGACTGAGCCTGTTACCCAGCTCGACTTTAGGCGATTCTGAAATTTTTAGATGAACCCCCTTAGTCACGTTTTCCAAGACTCCAACGCTGGCGTAACCCCGCAATTGGGCAAGACTTGTCGTGGGCTTGATCTTTGCTGGAACCCTTTTCTTGACATCCTCCAGGAGCACCAAATGGTTTATATTGGCCTCTATAGCCTTCTGTAGCCCTTCGTTATCATCGGCCAATTTCGCCGCCTTGAGGAGGTGAACGTCTGATTCCTCGACTAGCCATGTGTATTCACCTGCCTCCCCCCGCATCGACCATGTACACGAATTCATCGTCCCTCTTTTGAGCCCTCTCAATTTCCCAATCCTGCTCGCCCACGAATATCCCTCTTATGCTCTCTCCAGCCCTCTCCAGTAAATATAGGAACTATCGGGTTAGACATCCACAGCATCCACGATCAGGGGGGTCCCGATCGTCCCCACCACCTTGAGTGGAAGCACACGATAACGAAGACGAAATACTGGAAGACGAATATTTCGAAGGTAAGCGAGGAGTTCAGCGACACCAGTCCGAAAGAACTCGAACAGCCTCAGGATTTCCCGCTGGTGCCTAAGGCTGTTGTCTTGAGAATCTCACCTAACCAAGCTGTGGCGGGCCCGGCGGGATTCGAACCCGCGACCTACAGCTTAGGAGGCTGCCGCGCTATCCAAGCTGCGCCACGGGCCCGTTATCTACTTAAGTCCGACTCCCGCTTTAAAATTAGCCGGACCTTTGGGGCATAGGCCAACTTGTCAGACGACGGAGACCCTAATGGGAACCCCCTGATCCGCGAGATTTTTCAGCTCCCTCGCGAGCTTGCTTCCTTTTTTGATCTGAATGTCGCCTTTCCTCCCAGTGGTGGTCTGAAAGAGGAAAGTGCCTCCGGCGTAGACCTCGACCTTCCTCTTGCCGTACTCACCCCCCAGATCTATCACGAGATGTTTCTTCCCTTCCCGCACCTCGACCTCGAAAGTTTCCGCCGAGGGCACCTCTAATTCCTGGACATTTATCCTGACCCCGAGCCTTCGCTGGATTGCATCGATCCTCTTTCCCCCACGTCCTATGAGTCTTGGAACAACCTCCGGCGGGACCCTGACTATCGCATCGCGCTCCGACAGCATCTCGACATCAACATCCGCCCCCACTTGGCGCCTGATTTCGCGGCGAATTGTCTCGGCTTTCCTGCGCTCTGCCGAGGTCATCCTCCGTTCCTCGACCGGCATCACGACGACCTGCTCGCCGAAGGAATAAATCTGGTAACGTGGCTCCCCCGTTTCGAAGTCGCACACTTCAACCATCGGCCTAGCGAGATCTGGGCTCGCCATCCCACGCGGTATCCCCACCGTTGGCTTGACCTCGTAGACCTCGCGTATCTCGCCCCCCTTGATGAATATCACGGTATCCACCACCATGGGGATCATCCCGAGTTCTACCCTTCCAATCAGCCTCTGAATGGCATCTATCGCGCGCGTCGAGTGCACGATCCCGACCATCCCCACCCCGGCAAATCGCATGTCCACAAATATTCCAAAGTCCTCGTCTTTTCGGAGCTCGTCGTATATCGTGTAGTCGGGACGCACTAGGAGCAGGAGATCCGCAGTATTTCGCATGTCACCCTCAAGGCTCGTATACTGGGTTATCTCGTCGCTTACTTGGAGGTCTCTGGGGGACTCCATAGTCTTCACTATCTTTCCCCGAGATCTGTAGAATTCCGCCAAGGCCTGCGCGAACGTTGACTTCCCGGCTCCCGGAGGCCCGGCAACCAGCACACCTTCCGCGCGCTCGCTGAGGCGCTCCTTCAGCCGTTCCGATAGTTTGTAGTCCTCCAGCCTCACTTCTACTATCGGGCGGACCGCGGTGATCTCGAATCCGTCGCTGAAGGGGGGACGGGCAATCGCGATGCGATATTCTCGAAATTGCACCATGGTTGCGCCCTCCCTCTCCATTTCCACGAAGCCATCTGGATCCTGACGGGCGAGTTCGATTACCTCTCGGCTCATCTCTCGGAGCTCCTCCTCGCTGAGTGGTTTGCTATCGAGGATCTTTATCGTGAATTTCCCCGGGCGACCTACCTTTGCCATGGGACGGACGCGGGCCTTTAAATGGACGGACAAGGTGTTTGGCGTGAAGTACTTGAAGAGTTTAGGGCGTTGCTCAATGTGCAAGGGTTCGAGACGCATGACCTTTAGACCTTCGATCCGCGCCACGCTGGCCATAACACTATCACTGGTGATCAAAATCCCTCCTCGGGCCTGCTCTCGAATAGTTGCACGGAAGGCCTCCTCCCCCTCCTGATCCGCCGTCAAACGTCTGCCTACAAAGGTGAGCTTAATCCTGCCCGCATCGGCTAGTGATCGAAGGCGCTCGAGCTCCTCAAGTCCCCCGAACCCGGAATCTCTGCCTAAGCCAGCCTGGCGTTCGAGTTCGGCGACGACGGCATTTGGCACTCGGATTTCCCCGCTCTCGAGCTTGCCTTCGTCGACGAGGGGAGTAATTCGCCCGTTAACTATGGCGCTCAGATCCGGCACGTAGACATTCGACATACGCCTCGAGAAAAACTAGGGAATCAAAGATAATAAACTGGTCTGGTTGAGCAAGCTCGAAAGATACCAAAAAATTTGAAACTCATCTTGGGTTTTACCCTAAAAATGACGCGAGCCTTTGGTGGGAAAATTGTTATTTATACGAAGAAAATGAAGTGGTTGATGTGGACCCCGGAAAAAAGAGCATGAGCAAAAAGAAATATAGAAGCGCGAAGGTGATTAAGCGCGAGTTGCAGATCCTAGAGCGAGAGCTCAACAATTTGATTAGGATTCGGTGGAATTACGCAAAGCGCATGCTGAAGTTTGGGATGGGGGTTTGGTTACTCGGGATAGGCATCTTCGTGCTGGCTGTAGCCGTTTCCAAGGGGCCCGAACTCCTCACAGAACTTCCCCCGTTTGTCGTTGGTCTCCTTATATCTGGTGCTGCGGTTCCACCCTTGGTGACGGCGCTCATAATTCGCCGGTTCAGTAGTGAGATAAAACGCTACGAACGGATGAGGCGCAGACTGTTACTGGAGTACGAGCGTAGCCTACTGAGAGAAGTGGAAGAGTTGATATCCTCTCGTTAGTCTCACACTACCGTTCGACGAGAGCAAACTTTTTTTTGGGAATACCAGCGGGAAGATCCTCCCCAGGACAAGATCCAAGATCAACAGGATGAGATGCACGCGGGAGCCAAGTCCGGAATGGTAGCGGGGCGAGGATTTGAACCTCGGACCTCCGGGTTATGAGCCCGGCGGGCACTCCTGGCTGCCCCACCCCGCTACCAAGGTTATTCTATCTTTCTCGAGATTTTAACTTTGTCGGCGGGAAGTCCCCATTCGTGAGAGCGGGGATGAGAGCCGATGTGCTTACATTTCCCCATTGGCCCCATATAATTCGTATGTGAGGAGGGGCCATCCTCGAATGCCCGGAGTCCGGGACCTCCGTAACCCGACGAGCTGGCCGCGGTGAAGGGCGAAGGGATCGAGTCCGCCCCGTGAAGCGACAAAACGCTCCCCGAAGCGGAGGCGATACCCCATGCGAAAGCATGGAGGTCACGACTTTGCTAGAAATCGCCCCTCTTGGCTTGACCTTGGAGGAGCTCCTCCACGCAGGATCCCGCCAATGGTCGCCGCAAGACCCGCCATAGCCACATAGAGAATCAACGACATCGTAAGCGAATACAAGAAATCGATCCAACCCGCCGAATATGCGAGATCGCCTGGAGACAGCGTGAACAAAGAGATGGGGATAATTACAAACAGTAGAAGACCACTCATGCAACCCACGCGGAGGTGTTTGGTCCACTCCTTAGTTCTCTTTGAGAACAAAAATCCGGATATTCCTCCAGCAAGCATTATGGCGAAAATTGGGGGGAGGAGATAGAGGAGAACAAACCCTAGCAAGAAGCCCATCAGAACGGGCTTTAGGTAGTTTTCTCCTTTCAATCCGCGCGAGAGAAGCGTAAAGATCCCGGCGATGATCAAAAGAAATACTATACCGAGATTCAAAAACAACCGCTCGCCCAGGGTGCTCACATGCAGGGGAGGTGACACGACCCCCTCATAATAATTATCTCCGAGAAACGCGGTCTCGTACACGAAGATCCCGGAGTCTGTTGGCGCGATTGAGAACGAGAAGTATCCATTTTCATCAGTTTTCACGGAATCTATCCCCAGATCTCCGGATGCAAGCACCTCGTAGAGGAAGACATTCTCACCAGCAACCCCCACGTTGTCGCTTCTCAGCCGACCGCTAAAGATCACGTTTTCTCCGCTAGCTGGACTCGGGTTATCCACCTCCCACTCTATGGAGGTGGGAGATCTCGCCACCGTGAGCGAGTAATTCTCGCTTTCAGGATCCCTTGCGCCGGGCACGTAAAAGTAAAAAGTGTGTTTACCCACGTCCCCCTTCTCCGTCCGCCATTTGTACCGATACACCTTCCCGTCGGCGAAATCCGTATCCGTGGGTTCCTTTTCTTCCATGACCACCCCATCTAGTTTGTTGTCGAGGGAGAGCTTGGGGTACCCTTCCGGGGGCGGGAGATTCTCACTGCTTATGAAGGTTACCAGAAATGTGAAAACGGTCCCCCACGCCCCATTTTCGGGTGAAACCTTTCCGTCGGCTAGAGTCGGGCCTTCGTCTGTTGCTCCGACCGGGATGGGAAAGGAAAAAAATAGTAGAATCCCTACTATTAATAACCCGCTAAGTTCTGCCATCGCTATGCTGGCCCTAGACACGGAATCATATAGGAGTCGGATGAGGGGATTATAAACATTCGGTTTTCACAGCAAAGGGGGGACGGGGGCGCGCGTTTTTGGAACCATGCAACATCTCTGGACCTAGGTGGTTCTGTGTATCAAGCTTGGTTGAAGGGCTTCCTAAAGGAGACCAAGCCCGAAGACGTGGCTAACTTTTGGGGAGATGCCTCTGATCTTGGGGTTCCGTGGGTTAACCCTCCAATGTGTTACAGTTAGCGTAACACTTTTAAAAATGAGCAACAAACAGGTGGCGGGGAACAAATGGGGAAGTGCACGATCTGCCAGAGGCCCTGTGATGGGGAGTTTTTCGCCAAGCTCGGGGAGAAATGGCCACCGGTCTGTCGGGAGTGTGCGAGGAAGTTGAGGAGCCAGGGGATCTTGATTACGGGAGTGGTGAAGTCCGGAGGCGGAGCCCTGACGGACGGCGATGTGCTCGAGGCCATCGCCGGACTACAGAAGAAGCTGGGGTTTTGATTTCCCGCGTCGACCAGCTGTCCGGTCTAGTATGTACATTTGACCCAGCGGTCGTGTCATGAACTCCCTCAAGCGCCGTTTGGGGGAAGAAATCCGCCGGTGCCCCCCTACAGCCATTCTTATAAACCAGCGATGAAGGGTTTAAATGGGGTGAAAAATGCCCCGAGCAATATGGAAAGGTAGCATCTCATTTGGCCTTGTGAACATCCCGGTGAAGGTCTACGCGGCGACGAAAGACCAAGCAATCCACTTCAAAACCCTCTGCGGAGAATGCCATACGCCGCTTCGATATCTCCGCTGGTGCCCGAACTGCAGAAAGGAAGTTCCATGGGACAAAATCGAACACGGGTATGAACTCACGAAGGGCAAGTTTGTGGTGCTCAAGAAGAAGGAATTGGAGGGACTCCAGTTGAAGTCCGCGAGGACCATAGACATCCGGAGATTCGTGGACGGGGCAGCCGTGGACTCCCTTTACTTCAACAGGCACTACTACCTCATCCCGATGGAGGGAGGGGAGAAGGCGTACTCCCTCCTCCGCGAGGTCCTAGCCCTCTCCAACAAAATCGGGATCGGGAAGATAGTCATGCGCGGGAAGGAGCACATCGTCGGAATCAGGGCGTACAGAAACGGGCTGCTGATGAGCACGCTGTTTTACGCTCAAGAGATAGTCCCGATGAGTTCCATCAGCGAGCTAGGGGACCTCGAAAAAGCTGGGAAAGAGGAGCTAGAACTCGCCAAT
The DNA here is from genome assembly GCA_021163965.1 of Hadesarchaea archaeon. Taxonomy (GTDB): domain Archaea; phylum Hadarchaeota; class Hadarchaeia; order Hadarchaeales; family JAGGTB01; genus JAGGTB01. The sequence continues at coordinate 7,571 of JAGGTB010000009.1, forward strand.
GTTTTGGTCGAGCGCTTAAGCGGGGAATTCGACCCCGGAGAATTCAAGGACCGCTACAGGGAGGCCGTGGTGGAAGTAATAAAGCAGAAGGCGAGGGGGGTCGAGCCGGAGCTGGGAAAAGTGCCGGAAGTGGAGAAAACGAAGGACCTCATGAAGGCCCTCAAAGCCAGCATCCAAGCTGTTCGCAAGTAGGAAAATGAGCTGGATGAACCGGAAGATCAGGCCGATGCTCGCCTTCAAGGCCGATCCCTTCGACTCTGAGGACTTCATCTTCGAGCCGAAGTTCGACGGGACGCGCGCAATAGTTTTCGTGGGGGAGAAGACTAGGATCCAAAACAGGAGGCTTTTGAACATCACCCACCGCTATCCCGAACTCGAGTTCTCGAATCAAATCAGGGGCAAGGAGGCGATACTCGACGGGGAGATCGTGGTTCTAAAGGGTGGGAAACCGGACTTCAGGGCCCTGCAGACCCGCGAGCAAATAGGAGATCCCCTCCGGATTGAGCTCCTCGCTGAGCAGACGCCGGCAACCCTTATGGCTTTCGACCTCCTGTACCTCGACGGCAAACCTCTGAT
>JAGGTB010000024.1 GCA_021163965.1 Hadesarchaea archaeon
ATAAATACTCGAAGGCTATTTTGACAGCAAGAGAGATACTCTCCACTAGATCTGGACGGGTGCTTCGAAATCACGGCGTGGACATCAGGCTTCACCTCGAACCCTCGGGGCCCTCCTCTCAAACCCAGCTCCTCAACATCACTCAACGATGGAGGTCAAAAGTTTAGAAGGTTGTGCACGCACCTGTAGAACCAGAAAAAGCTGTTCCCCTTCCGCCGGTTCTTCACGCTCCGCATCTCTGAAGTAGGCAGTGATGTGTTTCGTGTGCCTGCCTAGGACTTTGACCCTCGCTTGTAGACGGGATGGTCATCGGTGACCACAATGTCAGGCGAGAACTTTGCCTCGACCTTCGCATGCTTCAGGGCCGTATTCGCTTCATCCCCAGTGCTCGATAGATTCTTTCATCCGCTCTAAGGCCCTCTCGATATTTTTCTCGGAGTTTGCATAGCTAAACCTTACGTGTCCTTCGCCGTGCGGTCCGAATGCGCTCCCGGGAACCGTTGCTACCCCCGCATCATTAAGCAGACGCTCGCAAAACTCCGAGCTTCCAATCCCGAGTTCCTCGATATTTGGGAATGCATAAAAGGCTCCAGCCGGTTTTGCACAACGGATGCCATCGATGGAATTCAGCCCCCTTACAATCAATTCCCTCCGCTTGCTGTACTCTCTCAGCATCTTCTCGACGCACTCTTGCGAACCCTTCAGGGCGGCTACCCCAGCAATCTGCACGAAAGGAGGTGGACAGGTGGTTGTGGCCTGTTGCACCTTTATCATCTTCTCCGTGATTTCGTTAGGGGCAATAGAGTAGCCGAGCCTCCATCCAGTCATGGCGTAGGTCTTGGAGAATCCGTTGATGTACACCGTGCGCTCTCGCACCTGGGGAAAGGAGATGACGCTGACATGTCTTCCCTCGTACACGAATCGATCGTAGATCTCATCCGCCAAGATCCAGAGATCGTGATCCACCGCCAAGTCCAGAAGTCCGACTAGGTCCTCTTTCTCTAAAACCGCCCCAGTAGGATTATTTGGGGAGTTGAGGACTAACATTCTCGCTCTAGATGTAATTTTTTCCGCCACGTCGTCGGCCCTGAGCCTGAAGCCGTCCTCCTTGGAGGTTTTGATAAACGTCGGTTTGACGCCAGCAACTCGCGCGATCCCATCGTAGGTCCAGCACGGACTGGGAATGAGGACTTCGTCGCCGGGGTCTAGGACTGTAATCATTGCGCAGAAGATTGCATGCTTCGCTCCGGGCGTCACTAAGACCTCTTCTGGGGAAGTGGGGATATTTCTCTCGGTAAAGCTTTTTGCTATTGCCTCTCGTAACTCGAACATTCCTGCGCTCGGCGTGTATTTTGTCATACCTCTCGCGAGGGCGTCCTTCGCAGCTTCCTTTATGTGTTCTGGGGTATCAAAATCCGGTTCCCCCACATCCAAGTGGATTATCTCCTTCCCCTCGCGCTCGAGCTTTTTGGAGAGAGCAAGGACCTTGAACGTGCCCGATGGAGGGATTTCGGATATCCTTTTCGAGAGCTTCAACTTTCCCCCCGCCAGCTTTTTACAAACTATAGTATATAAATTCCCTCGAGCCTCATGCACTGGGCGGATCGGATTGCGAAAGCTTTGTTGCGTCGTAGTAAGAGGCATGTTATAGCTAGCGGTATATCGATTTCTGGGCACATCCACATTGGGCACTCCAACGATGTTTTCATCGCCGATGCCATCAGGCGGAGCATTGAAGAGCTTGGGGGAAAGGCGAGGGTCCTTTGGTATGCTGATGACTTTGACCCCATGCGGCGGGTGCCATGGCCGCTCCCGAAGGAGTACGAAAAATACCTAGGCGTGCCATATGCTGAGATTCCCTCTCCTGATCCCGAGTATGAAAATTTTGTGGACTTTTTCTCCAGGCCCTTCATAGAAGCACTAGATGACTTTGGTGTCCAGGTCGATGTTTGCTTTAGCTCCGAAATATATAGAAGTGGCAAGCTCGCGAACCTAACCCGCGTGGCCTTGGAGCGCGCCGATGAGATAAAGGAGATACTCAACAGGTACAGGTCGGAGCCTTTGAGGGATGATTGGCTTCCGTATGATGCGATTTGTGAGCGTTGCAATAGGCTCGCGACCACGCGTTCCTACGATTGGGACGGAAATTTTGTGAAGTATAGATGCGAAGGGGCCCCCTATGTCAAGGGGTGTGGTTACGAGGGCGAGGCCGATTACACGAAGGGGGAGGGGAAGCTTACTTGGAGGGTCGAGTGGCCAGCACGGTGGAAGTTGCTGGGGGTCACCTGTGAGCCGTTCGGGAAGGATCACGCGACTGCCGGGGGAAGTTACGATACGGGGAAGGTTATATCTAGGCAAATATTTGATTATCCGCCTCCCTATCCAGTCCCGTACGAGTGGGTCAGTTTTCGCGGAAAACCCATGTCTTCATCCAAGGGGACGGTCTTCACGCTTCAACAGTGGTTAGAGGTGGCGGAGCCCGAGCTGTTGCGTTACTTCATTTTCAGAAGCAAGGCAATGAAAGCTAAGGACTTCGATCCGGGCTCGCAGCTATTGGATCTATACGATGAGTACGATAATCTCGAGGCCATATACTTCGGCGCGGTAGAAGTCAGCGATAACCGGAAATCTCAGCTACAAAGGATTTATGAGATATCACAGGTCAGAAAAGTCCCGGAGAGAAAACCCCAGAAAGTTCCATTTAGGCTGGCTGCGGTGTTGTCTCAAGTTGCAAGATGTGAGGAGCACGCTGTTGAAATTCTGAAGTCGAAGGGGATACTCATCGATCCCAGCGAGGAGGAACTGAGGTGCACTATCGAGAGGCTCAGGCGTGCTAGATGTTGGGTGGAGAAATACGCCCCGGAAAGATTCAAACTCAAACTTATAGGGAAACTCCCAGATGGTATAAGGCGGGAGCTGACTGAGAAACAGAAGCTTGGGCTAAGGAGGCTAGCGTCCGATCTTTCTACTAGGGAATTCAGTCCAGTGGATTTGCATAATCACGTTTATGAGGTGGCCAGGGAACTTAAGACGGGGCCAGCGAAACTCTTCGAGGCGATTTATATGGTCCTTCTCGGGCGAAAGTCCGGTCCTCGCATTGGGAACTTCATCTCTGCTCTCGATAAAGGTTTCGTCATCAAGAGATTCGAGGAAGCATCTATCTGATTTCAGTGTTGCATTCTAGCGCGACACGGACTTCTATCTAGCTCTCAATCTAATTTTTATCGCCGGGTTACTATCGATGATTTGCTTAAACACTTGTTCGAAGTTCTCGTCCGAACGTAGCGGGCGTTTCAAAAATATCCCCGTACGGCCGATCTTGGCACGTCGCGCGAGAACCCCTGCTCTTTCTCGCACGATATCTAGGCTAACCCCAAGCTTTCTCGCCGCCTCAGCTTCATGCTTGATGACTTGGCTCTCCACATGTCCAGAGCCAGTTGGCTCAATCAGCAACAATTGCTTGTTCACCCCTGGAACGCGTGTCTCCTCTTCGATTTGCTTCAAGTTCACAGCTCCCCCGAAGTGATAAAACTCGATTTCAAGCAACTTCGGTTTAACTAGTGGAAAGGTTACAGTTCGATTTTCACCGAGATGAATGTGAGCTTTCGGGAGTTGCCACGGGGTCGCAATCACTATCTCTCGCTTCAGGGGTTGCAATCCAGCCCCCTGCAGTGCCATCTCGACTGCATACGACGGGATGGTATCCAGTATCACCACGTCGATATCGCTTTTTTCGTCGATATCTCCTCTGGCAACGCTCCCGTGGGTCACGGAGTCTATACTCTGATGGCTTAATGCACGCATTATCTCCAGCGCTGATTTTCGAAGCTCTCGAAGCATCTTCCAATGTGCTTCCGTATAGACAACTTCCCTTCTCTCGGCGATGCAGACAGGTCTCGCCACGGCTATCATCCCCAACTGCTCATTCTAGCGCCCGCCCGCACTTAGGGCATCTCGAGGGGCTTTTCTCACAGCTACTCGTGACCGCGAGGGGGCGCACATGCCACCTATACTGGTTTAAGTTTCGAGGCCGCAAATAAGGGCTTGGGAGTTGGGTGTCAGCAATAATTTTGACGCTCCTGCTTATAGGTATGTTCTGGGCGGGAGCCCTGATCGCTCACAGGCGCTACGATCTGAAGAGGCGAGGGATCGAGGTTGCTCCAGGATTTCTCATGTGGCGCACAACGCGAGGATTAAAGTTCATCGACCGGGCGGCGAAAGCCTGCAGAAAAGGATGGCTCGCATACGGGACAGTTGCAGCGACTACGGGAATAATCCTGATGGTATTCATATTTACCATGGTAGCTCTGAGCGCTAGAATCATTCTGAGCCACCCATCTGAGTCTCCTCCCGGCGTAGTAATCGCCTACCCAGGTTTTGTTCCCGGCCTAGAAGTTTTGCCTTGGTTAGTGGCAATTTCTCTCCTCCTCCTCGTCCATGAGTTCTCTCACGGGTTGGTTCTGCGTGCCCAAGGACTCAAAACTAAATCCGTTGGCGTCTTGCTCCTTCTAGCTGTCCCGGGAGCTTTTGTTGAACCAGACGAGGAGCAATTGAGGAGGGCTCCCATATCCAAACGCCTCCGCGTATATGGGGCAGGATCCTTCGGAAACTTCCTACTCGCGTTCCTGTGCCTCGGTCTTCTCCTTTTCTGTCTCTCTCCCAAAGACGGGATCTATGTTTACGGCATCGCGAAAGGATATCCCGCAGAAAATGTGCTTACTCCCGGCATGCGGATTCTCGCTCTCGACAATTGGCGGGTCGACAACTATGAGGAGCTCCATAACTTTATGAGCACCACGGTTCCCGGGCAGATAGTTCGAATTTCAACGGATAGGGGGGAATACTCCGTAAAACTTGCGAGAGATCCCGACAGCGAGAACCGTGGGTACCTTGGGATATGGCCCGTTTCCGCGGTTCCGGAATCGAGATTCGTCAATCCACTGTTTGATTTCGGGGCAGCTGCAGCCATCGTGCTGGGTCGCTTGGCATTCGACCATCAGCTTTTGTTCCACCCATACGTTTACGACTCTTTAGTGCCTTGGGGGGTTGTGGACATCATCAAGTGGACGTTCGTTCTGAACCTCCTAGTCGGGCTGTTCAATTTGCTACCGGCAGTGCCTCTAGATGGAGGATACATCCTGCAGGGTCTGGTTGAGAAGGTATCATCCCCAAAAGTCGCCAAGCGCGTCAGTTACGCTTTTTCCATGGTGGTGCTGGTTTTAATCATCATTGGATTTTTGCCTAAGGTGATCTAACTATTAGCTAAACGGCGCGTGGTGAGGAGATGTCGACGATAAAAGTTTCCGTGAGAGTGGCCGGGAAAGGAGAGTTGCGAAAGCTCCGTCTATCGCCGTCCAGTGATATCTTGGTGGCTCTGAAGGAAACCGGACACAGTCCCGAGACCGTTGTCGTGAGGCTCAACGGAAGGATAGTCCCAGAGACGGAGAAGCTCTCGGACGGCGATGAGATCGAGATAATTCCCATAGTCTCCGGTGGTTAGGTGCTTAGGTGTAGCTTCTGCGGTCGGAGAGCGGTATACCACCAGCGCACTTCCGGAGTTCTGATGTGCGACAGGTGCCTGATAAGGAGCGTCGAGAGAAGGTTCCAGCAGACGATCTCGAGATACAAGCTCATTGCTCCCAACGACCGCGTCGCCCTCGCCGTCTCAGGCGGGAAGGACAGCACCGCCCTTCTATACCTGATGGCCGAGCGCTGTCAGAGGTACGATTGTGAGCTCATAACCATCACTATTGATGAAGGGATAAGGGGGTATAGGGATCTGTGTATCTCGCTTGTTAAGAAAAACGCAAAGGCCCTTGGGCTGGAGCACGTCGTCGTAAGCTTCGAGCGGGCATTTGGTAGCGGACTCGATCGGATAGCGGCCCTGCTGAAAGATAGAGGGATCGAACAGGGGATCTGCACCTACTGCGGAGTACTCCGTCGTTCTCTGCTGAACCAGGTCGCGAGGGAACTAGGGGCCGATAAGATCGCAACCGCCCACAACTTGGACGACGAGGTTCAGGCCATAATGTTGAACTATATCCGCGCCGATCTTTCTAGGCTCCACCGCTTGGGGCCCATTTATCGAAAGAGGGAGGGTTTCGTGCCTAGGATAAAACCACTTCGGGAAATTCCCGAGAAGGAAATCGCCCTTTACACCCTCTTGCGCGGGTTCGAGGTCAACTTTTCATCTTGTCCGCACATCGGCGGGATGAGGGTGAAAATACGGAACTTCATCAACGAACTCGAGGCAGAGCACCCCACCACCAAATACATGATCCTCCGGATGTTTGACAGGTTAAGGCCTCACCTCTCGGATGCCCTAAAGGAGTTCAATATGCGTAGGTGCCAAATCTGTGGAGAACCTACCCCCTCGGACGTCTGCAGGGTCTGCGAACTCCTGGAACAGGTGGGGCTCGAACGAAGGGAAAAAACGCTTATTTCGGAGAAACAGAAGGAATTATGGCGACGGGCTAGGCCGGGGGGTTAGCGGTCCCCTCCCGCAGAAATCCGCTCTACGCTGGGCCGAAAGCTCGGGGCGGCGCTCGGAATCCTGCGCCGACCTGGTCCGCGACGAGGAGGTCTCGCCCCACAGGGCTGCCGGTGGCGGGGCTCCAGCCGGAGGGTTGGAGTAAACCGCCTTTACCTGCCGAACTCCGTCAGGGGCGGAAGTCAGCAGCGGTAGGCAGGACGGTCAGCGCTTGTGGGTTCCGGGACCGAGATCGCAACCAGCCTCCGGCGCAGGAGGAAGGCGTCAACCTGGTGCCCGCCCGTCGCCACCGGTGCCGGGGTGGCCCAACCTGGTACGGCGCGAGGTTGCTATGGAGGAAGTCCGCAGAGACCTCGTGGCGCGAAAGCGCCTTGCGGGTTCAAATCCCGTCCCCGGCGCCACACCAGAAGTATAAGAGCCTTTTTTGAGAATTTTCTTTCGATGGGGGAAGCGATCGATATCCATGGCTCGACGGAAAGGCTGCGCAGGGCGGAGAGGCTCCTTGAGGAGACCTCCCTGTCGGCCAGGAACGTGGAGCTCATCAAGGAGTTCGAGGGGAAGCTGATCTCCGAAGGCTCAGCAAGCGGAGGATAGAGAAGTATCTGGACACCCTCAGGCTGATAGGGGAGAGGCTCGGTGACTTCGACAGGGCGACGGAGCGGGACATCCGGGAGTACGTGCGCTGGCTGGAGGAGCAGCCCTACTCGGCGTGGACGAAGCAGAGCTACAAGGTGATACTCAAGCGCTTCTACCGCTGGCTCAAGGGGGGCGACGAGGGGTACCCGCCGGAGGTCAGGTGGATCAAGACCACCCTGAAGGAGAAGGAGAAGCTGCTGCCGCAGGACCTGCTCACCGAGGACGAGATCGAGCGCCTTGTGAACGCGACCGACAACCCGCGCGACAGGGCCTTCATCATGACCCTCTACGAGACCGGCGGCAGGATAGGAGAGATAGGGTCCCTGCGGATCCGCGACGTGACCTTCCACAAGGACTACGCGAGCGTGATGCTCAGGGGGAAGACGGGGCCGAGGAGGGTTCCCGTGGTGGCGGCCGTCCCGTACCTCGCCCTGTGGATCGACCACCACCCGGACAAGTCGAACCCGGACGCCCCCCTCTGGCCC
>JAGGTB010000022.1 GCA_021163965.1 Hadesarchaea archaeon
GTCGTTGCCGGCCTCGTCGACCGCAGTCACAGAGATTGTGTTCTGTCCCTCGACCAGAGGCACAGTGACGGAGAAGCTCCCGTCAGCCGCTGGGGCCACATTCAGCGGCGAGGGCAGACCGGGAGCGTTCACCGAGACGGATAGATCCGCCGCCTCAGTCCAGTCATCGCTCACTTTCCCTTTGACGACCACGGAAGCATCGCTGGTGCTCGTCCCATCCGCTGGAGCGGTGATCGATACGGTCGGCTTCGTGGTGTCCATCAGGCGGGTCACCGTCACGCTCTTGGTGCCCGAGTTGCCGGCCTCGTCGACTGCCGTCACGGAGATGGTGTTCTGTCCCTCGACCAGAGGCACAGTGACGGAGAAGCTCCCGTCCGACGCTAGGCTCACCGCCATGGGCGCCGCGAGCCCGGTACCGGTCACGGAGACGGATATGCTCTCCGGGTCGCTCACGTCGTCCGTCACCGTACCACTGACGGTCACCAGAACCTCCGTCGTGCTCTCGGGAGCCGTTACCGAAATGGTAGGCGGCGTGGTGTCCGTTGGGACAGGCTCGCGGATCACCGTTATGCTAGCCGCGCCAACGTTGCCGGCCTCGTCCCTAGCCGTAACTGTGATGAGGTTCGTGCCCAAGCACAGCGGCACCTGTATGCTGCGGGTGCCATCCGTTTCCACCGACAGCTCTCCCTCCGGTATGGAGTACTCCGGAGAGCTCAGACCCACCCTGAGATCCACCGGGTCGGTCCAGTCATCGCTCACCTTAAACTGGACCAGCACGGTCTCGTCGGTGGTGGTCGTGCCATCTGCTGGGCTGGTTATCCTGACGGTTGGAGGCAGGACATCGCTCAGCACGTAACCGTATAGGGCCTTGTCACTCTCGTTGCCAGCGGCGTCGGTCAGTGAGACCTCGATCTTGTTCACGCCGAATAAGAGGACAACGTCCGTTATCCACTCACCAGCGGAACTCACGGTCGTCCGGGCCGCTGGCTGCTCGGTTCCGTTGACATAGACCTTTACCGTGGCACCCGGATCACCAGTTCCGACCAAGGTCACCGTGGGGCTCCTGATCGTGAGGCCCGGAGATACTCTTGTTCCTCCTACGTTATCCGAGATGACTGGTGCACCCGGCGGCGTGGTGTCGACCGTGAACGACCGGTAGAATATCCACCTGTTCTCGCCATTGTGGTCGATGTTGTCGGCGACCTTCACGCCGATGAAGTAGGTGCCGTCAACTAAGCCACTACCGGCGTTGTCAAAGGTGTTCTCGAAGGTGGCGCTACCCGTCTTCTCGTCGGGCTCGACCCTCCACAGGTACGGGGTCGCGTTCTCGAGGTTGTCGATTATACCATTCTGGTAGTTCTCGTCATTGTCTAACCAGACCCAGAGGTATTGGTTATCATAGTAATCCGCGCCGCCTGGATCGTATGCGACTCCGAGCCCGACGTCGTGTATCGTCAGGCTGATGGTCGGCGTCGGGTCGTTAGTGAGTTCCTCGTTCTCGTCCCAGGTGAGCACTCCGAACGCGTCGCTAGTGATGGTGTCGAAGCTCACCCACGGCGGCGTGCAGTCGATGAAGATGTTCTCGACATTGTCGCTCACGAAGTTACCGGTGAGGTCCGTGGCGGTGACTATGACTGTGTTAAGGCCCTCCCTCAGCTCTATTTGGCCGAGGACGAAGAACTCGTTCTCATTGTCGGGCGCGTTGTACTCCGTGGAGTAGACGACGCCGTTCACTTCGACCGTGACCGTGACGTTGCCGTATCCTTGAATGTTCTCGCCTTCGCGGTTATCGACCACGCCTCCACTGAACTCGCGAGTGAGGGTGTCGTTGTCCACGTATAGGAAGGTCGTCCCATCGGCCCTCGTCTTCTGGACCATTGTGGAGAGGAGCGTTGTCAGACCGTTCTCGAGGAAGATCGGTGGACTCGTGTCGACGGTGAAGCTACCGCTAAATCCTTCGCCCTTGTTCCCGACGAGGTCCGTGGCGCTCGCTACGGTGACCTTCACCGGGGAGTTATCATCCCAAGCCCCGGCGGTGAACTCATAGGTGAAGACGATGTTGTCGGTAGTCACTAAGTTGTCCGAGGGGATCGTCAGGAAGACGTCCTCGTTCTCGATGACGACATCGCTTATCGAACTCAGTGGCTCGCTGGCGGTTATGGTGAGGGTCGCCGGCCCCTTGTTTATCAGGTTGGGGATACCAACCCCCGCCTGGGTCACTTCAATCTCCAGCTCAGGTAGCGTATTGTCGACGGTCAGGGTCAGGGTGTCCTCAGCGTCCCACGTGCTGGAGCCAACCTCGAAGTACCTGATCCTCAGCGTGTACTCGCCGCCGCGATTCGCGACATCGACGAAGAAGGTAAAGGTCTCGCTCTCGCCGGGCGATATGACGTTTTCCTCAATTCCGCTGAACCTTATCCAGTCCACATCGCTGGCGCCCATCTGCCAAGTCGCCGGGGCCATGCCGGCGGCCTCGGTAGCCATCTTGTCGGCGGCCGCAGCGATGTCGGCAACCGCGTCCTTGAGCTTCTGACCGGCCACTGCCAAGTTTACTTGTTCGCTGCCCTTGAGGTTATCCGCAGCGGCCTTCAGGTCAGCCGCAACGGCACCCAGCTCGTCGCCGCCCAAAGCGGACCCGATGTAGCCAGCCGCGGCCTCGAGGTTGTCCGCCGCCGCCCAGATATTCTCACCCGCAGCGAGAATGTTGTCATCATTTATCAGCGCGTTTTCCGCGTTCTCCAGCAGGAGCGCCGCGTTCTCTATGTAAGATCCTGCGGGGTCCAGGTTCTCAACGGCGTCTATGTATCTACCCACGCTCATCAGGTAGTTCTCCGCCGTGCCGATGGCAGTGGCTGCCTTGAGCAGGAAGCCATGCGCGTCTTCTAGCTTGCCAGCGGCAGATTCGAGAGCAGTTCCTGCATTTCGGAAGGCCGCTTGCAAGTCAGGATCTGTCAGGTTATCTGCTACAGCCTCTATGTTCTCGGCGGCCTCGAGCAATGAACTCGCTGCGGCACCTATCCGTCCGCCCCGTAGCTCGCTGGCTGCGGCAGAAAGATCGTCGGCTGCACTCTCGAGGTTATCAGCGGCATCGTGAGCCCAGTTGTCCAAGTTTACTCCGGTATTATCCAAAGGTGGATTGTACGTTTCGTCGCCAGCAGCCCAATCAAGGTTGGTGGCTGCATTTTCCAAGTAACTCGCTATGAGGTCGAGGTTCTCGGGCTCGTCGTCCATCGCTTGGCCCGCGCTCCTCAGGCCATCTCCCGCGCTCCTCACAAGGAGGTACACGTTCTCGGCTGCGTCCGCGTCCCCGCCCGCCGACAGGGCATCGTCGTACCAGTCGTCGAGGCTCGTCTGCAGAGCATCGCCGGCCTCCACGAGGTCGGGTCCAGCCGACGCCTTATTGTCGGCCGCGAGCGCGAGGTTATCGCCGGCCCAGCTGAACCACGGCCCCGAGTTATCCAAGTTGTCGGCCGCTAGGAGTAGTTTTTCCCTTGCGTCCGAGCCAGCGATCCAGTTCTCGAGGAGGTCAGGGGAGCCATCCACCCAGATCATGATGTTGTCGACGTCTGAGTCGCAGGGGTTCGTCACGGTGATCGATAGCTTCGCTCGATCCCCGCCTTTGACCGTAGCGGACTCCGGCACGTTCATTTCAGCCTCGCCCGCGACGGCCACAACCGAAGAAACAATCGCCGTGATCGCAAGCACGCTAACTGCAATCGCCATCAATCCTCTCTTGTATTCCATTTTTTTCATCCCCTGTTTACAGCGAAAGAACGTTGGCCGTTCTTCCTTATTTAAGCGTTGCGTCTTTTGGAGGAGGGATCGCAGAAAGGGCCCCGGATAGGGTCGCTTTTGTTCGTCGGTCAACGCCAAACGTTAAGAATCACATCGACAAATGCCGGGAGAGGGAGGGCAAAGTTCGGTGGGGGATCCGGGCTCCCGATTGAAAACACGAGATGGCCCTTCGCTGTGGACTGCCGGCCCACGGCCAGTCCCCACCGATTTTGTCCCGAGAACAAGTCCGCGTCTTCCTTCACCGCAAGGGGGCCGTCCGAAAGGCGAGGAGGAATTGCGGGGTTTGGCAAATACTCGTGGCTTCCCTTGGGCGGCAAATTTCGCGGCTTTTAGCTTTCGATTAACATTCCAGATACGCTGTCTGAGTACTTGGATTGAAATATAGGGCGAACTTTTGATCTTCCAAAAAATCGTTTCCCAATATACTTGGAATATCCTTAACCTCACCTAATGTTTTCTTATCGATTTTGGTGGGGATTAGCGCACCTATCGATGGTAGACTCACCTCAAGGCGCTTTCCCTCCTCCGTCCTGAAATTCAATGTGACATTTTTAATAGGGTGATTGAAAAAGCGAAACCCCGCTAAGCCAACCGTTTCACCAGACTGCATTCTCGTGATCGGTAATCTACTGCTCATGACGTCTTTTGGGGACAAAACGGTGAACGGGCTTCCGGTATCGATTAGGGCGACCATAGGTCTGGTGATGGCTGGCCTCTTCGCTACAAGAACGAGAGTAACAAAAGGAAAAAGCTTTCCGCGTATGAATCGTCTAGCGTAGCATTTGATCCTCGGCAAGGCCCTTACCTCAAAGAATAAATGACACGTCCCTCGATGGGATAGTCTCCATAAGTAAGAAAGCTGGGTCTTCACCTCTTTTCTTCAGCTCATCCAGGAGGCTCTCGACTGTCTCAGCCTCATGAACGACTTCCTTGTTTTTTATCGCAAGCACTTTCCCTTCGAATTTCTTTCTGAGATTATCGTAGTTTTCACTAACCCACTTATTGCTTTCCTCAAGGTTTTTGAGAAGCTCTAAAATCTTGGTATCTTCCACTTCCTGCCCCGCTGAGCTTTTTGGCTTGCCCAGCGATATAAGGCTTTCCTTTAATTTCCCAGGAAGAGTTCAAGGATTTCCCCCACATTCCGGTTGCTCGTCGGTAGCCCCGCTAGGAGGAAGGGCATTGCGCGCTGAAGGAAAATTGAGATACAAGGGACAATGATCCATGGTAACCAAAAATAGGCGACTAAATATAGTAACTATGGCGACTACTAAAATCGGGGGAGAAGATGGTCACAACCATCCAGCTGCGGGAGAAAACACGGGACCTGCTGAAGTCGCTCGCCACCAAGGGCGAGACCTACGACGATGTCATCGTGGAACTCGCCGCGGTTTACGACGCGTACATCGAGGGACTCCTCCGAAAGTTCAGTTGCACCGACGTAGAAAGAAAGCTTAAGCGGCCGTCCAAGCGAAGTCCAAAGGAGTACCACAGACTTAGCAAGGCGTTGGGCAAACTTGTCGAAACCGGAAGGGGGCTCGTGCCAATCCGACCGCCCCTGTTTCGCATGCGGGCGGGGGATTGGAGGATATTCGTGGGGGAGAAGCGATCGAGCTGTTGCTCAACCGGGCGAGGCTTATGGGAGAACTCTGGTAGCGAGGGCAAACTTGTGCCTGAACCAAAGCTGACGCTGATGTGCGGACGGCTTTTGACTACCTTTCGGAGTACCGCATAGATAACCCCTTGAAATATGGCCTCCCGGAGCATGAGGTTGTTCTATTTATTTAGCAGATATAAACAGAGGAGGCGTGGAAATGGCAACCACGATTCAAATCGAGCCCGAAACCCGAGAGAAGCTCCGAATGATCGGGGAGAAGGGGGAGACATATAACGACATCATCCTGAGGCTGATCTCCCTCTACGAGGCCCGTATGGCGGAGCTCGAGCGCAGGCTCTCCGACCCCCGCGAGGAGTTCGTCGCGTACGAGGAACTGAAGAAGCGAATGAAGGCGTTTCGCGAGCGCCTCGGAGTCCGCTAGGACATCCCTCCTCGCCGAAATTTTTGCGAAAACTAGTTAGTGCTTTCCCTCGCGCCCATTTGTTACTATAATAACGATTGGGAAGGTTCTAATGCGGGGGTTCGAGTCCCCCACCCAAATTCGTTACAGTGAACAATTATTGGGAATCGTGCTCAACGAGTGTGGATTCGAACTCCCAAGGATTTATTATGTACATTATTTGAGAAGAACTTCCCGATACAAAGGAACTCAAAGGAGTGGAAAAGGCTTTACAGAAAGAGGAGGCGGCTAAAAGGGTAAACTCACGCTTGAAGAGGATCTGGTCCGATCTGATCCAAAAAGATTAAAAAACGTTGAGAAATACCTACAAGGGGTGAAAATGCCTGCCTCATTAAAGTCTGAGTTTGAGAGAGGATACCAGATTTTACAAAAAAACAATAGGTATATGGCAGAACACTATGATGATCTGGCCAAAAAACATGGCGATAAGGTAGTTGTAATTTGTGACGGCGAGTTTCTATTCTCTGCGGAGACCACCAAAGATGCTCTAGATAAATTGAGGGAGAAAAAAATCGACATGGATACAGTGCTGATCGAATATGTACCGAAGCCCGGGAAGATAATCTTGTTCTAGCGGGGGCTCTAGGATGAGGGTCCCCTGTATCTCAGACCCTATATGGGTGCAGAGAGACTATTGATTTCTGTGCGGATCGGAACTAGATTATCCCGTCTTCGTAGGTGGGTTCCGGCGGTTTTTGATACAGGAAGCCCCGACAGTATGATTGGGTATCGGGACGCTCTGTCTATACAAGTCAGGGGCAGCGTATTGTCAAAAAAATCTCGCAAAGAAAACACGGGCGAGTTTTATATCGAAGTTACTTAGTATCTCTCTTGCCTACTGGCGACAGCCTAATTATATAATTAATAACAAACGAGAAGCTGGCACTTGCTGACCCTCGGGGAATTCTGGGGAGCCTCCGCGCGTTTGTTTAATAACAAATACCCGCGTGCCAGTTATTAATGGCTGTCCTCTGCTCTTTTCGTTTGTTATTTCTGCACCTGCTCCTGCCATTCTTATATAATAAATGCTTCCCAGCCCCCCGTGGTGGAGTTCCGTTCGGCCAGAATGAGGTCACAGAAGCCATCTCGAGGGGCGGTTCGCGGGCAAGATCCCACGTCGAGGATATCCAGAACGTGCGCCACGACGGGCTCGGCTACGGGGGGGCAGGC
>JAGGTB010000050.1 GCA_021163965.1 Hadesarchaea archaeon
GTGAACTACTCCCAGCTTTCGCGGGGAGCTTCCTGCTTCATCCACCGGACTCGATCCACGACGTGGTTACGGAGGTCCGATGTCCAGCCTACCCGCGCCGCGCGGGTCATCGGTTTTCCACAGGCGTTAGGTTCGGGCCGTCCCAGCCCTACTCGAGACTTCCCGGCGGTAAAGTTAAACTAAAGAAACCGCGGGAACCGTGGTGGTGGAAAAATTTTTAAACGGGGGCGATGATGGGTGGCTGGAGGTAGAAAAGAATGGCGGAAGAAACGATTTCTGAGATATTCTCCGAAAAAGGGGTCGCTACTTGCGTCATTGTCAGCGTGTTTCTTTTGTGGGTCGCTTTGCTGATTTGGACTTTCGGTGAAAGCGATACTGCAACCTATGCAATGAACGTGTTCAAGTGTACCGGGGGAGCTCTCCTGAGCATGGCACTGATCGGCGGGGGAGTAGTCGGCCGCAGGAAGGAGAAAAGCGTCAGGGTGACACTGATAGTAATGGGGACAATAGTGTTACTGGCGTTGGTGAGTTGCATCGGCATATCGCTGTAGTGAGAACTGGACGATTTCGGTCCCCCCTACCCAAAGGCGGGGGGTAGGGGGTTATTTTTGTTCTCCTAATAAAAGAGGTTAACTGGGTTGATCGATGGGGGAGTCAGTACGAGGCATAGACCGCGAGGTTCTCAATTTGATCCTACATGCGTCCCGCTCTACCCATCCGGACGAATTCGCTGGAGTGTTGCGGGCGAGAAGAGGAGTAATCTCGGAAGTTCTTTTCCTGCCGGGAACCCTCTCTTCCCGGGGGTCCGCCGTCATGCGGCTTCACACAATGCCGATTGACCCTGGCGCCTGCGGGACCGTGCACAGCCACCCGTCTTCGAGTACCGAGCCCTCAGAGGCCGATCTTGTCCTCTTCCGGAAGTTCGGTGCGGTCCACATAGTGGTAGCTTACCCCTACGATGAGACATCTTGGCAGGCTTACGACCACAAGGGGAATAAGGTGTCACTAGAGGTAGTTGAGGGCGCGGCTGGAGAGGGAGATGGATGGAGATGACTCTACGGAAAACTATCCTTATCCTTGCGATCTTCGTGGCGGCTCTGGTGTTTCTTTCATACTCTTCGTTTTTTCGTGAATCATCGGTAGCTCCAGCTCCGGAGATTTTCAGAGAGGTGCATGTTGATACATGGTTTGATCTGGGAATTGAAACGCCTGTAGCTCCAGCTCCGGAGATTTTCAGAGAGGTGCATGAGATGGTCATCGATGTCGGCCCGGATGGGAGCGCCTCGTGCCGCTACCTCGCGAGGTTGGAGCCGTCCGAAATTGCGGATTTCATGAAGACTCACGTTCGGCTAGTGGGTGTGGATAGGGTGGAGCAGACCTACATCGAATCGCTGCGCGAAAGTTTTGCGGAGTATGGGTTGGAAGTCAGGGGCCCAGTCTGTCAGGTGACGTTCGAGAACACCTTCGAGTTCACGATCGAGTGGGAGACTCCCCTCCTTTTTAGGTGGAACGGGGAAAACTGGGTGGCGACCTTCGAATGGATAGATGCCCAGGAGGCGGCCGCTAGGGCAATAGCCGAGGTGAAGGACGAGTGGGTAACGGTGCGCAATGTGGCTAGGATATACAACGTTCAGAATCTCATATACGAGATAAGGTACAAGACCACGATACTCCTCCCTGAGGGTGCGGATAACGTCTACTGCTCTCTTCTGGGCTCTTCGTGGGAGGAAGACTATGGCGGCGGAAGTTACGAGAGGGGGGTCCTGACTTTGGAGGAGAACGACGGGAGGAGCGCCATAGTGGAAGAGGGGAGGGAGGTAATCATCACCGAAAACGAGATCACTATAACCCCAGAGCAACTTCTCGAGAACTTTCCCTCCTATTCGGTAACTTATGCCCATGCGCCTCCGGCGGCATCCTTTGCGGAATCCCTAGAGCAGGTTCGCTTGGACCTGAAATATGGTAGGGAATTAAAGGAGCAGTACCCCGTCTGCATCCGTGGGTCGTGGTATTACCTCTCCCCGGCCCAACTCCTGTATCATATGGCTGACACGATAGTTGCGTACGACCAAGGGGGAGAGCTTTTGGTTCAGCAACCGGTTCGTGTCTTGCCGCCGGGGGATGAAAGCGGGGAATGGGAGGCCTGCTGGAAGGAGCTATCCAAGGAGGAGTACGTCGATTTGGCGCTGGAGATCCGCGGTTTGATGGGCGAGACCGGCAGGGCACCGGGGGAGATCGAGACCCCCGTCGGAAAGATGAGGTTTAGGGACGCCTTGTACCTTTTCTCAAGGGTGCTCTCCGCATACAGCTCTGCGGGAAAGCTGCCGGACTCCGTAATTTTCGCCCCAGTTCCGACCGGCGAGCTGAGGCGGGGAGGGAGTGAGATACCAGCGGAGATTGCGTACTTCCTCCTTCCCGACTCCTACGTGATCACGGGAACGGAACGGGTTGGCGAAATCCTCGAAAATTTGCAGGATAACTACACCGACTACGAGCTTGCTAAGGCTCTCTGTGAATGGACGCGCTATCATATCTCGTACGGGTTGAGTTTCCGCCCCCCGACATCCGAGGAGATTTTGGAGAATGGTATCGGACAGTGCAGGGATTACGCGAATGTCTATCTCGCTCTGACTAGGAGTGCTGGGATTCCCGCCAGAAGGGTAAGCGGATGGGTGGTCTCGGCCTGGCAACCGCCCCATGGCTGGGAGTTCGCCGTCGGGGAGACTCCGGATGGGAGACCGATCGGTGGGCACGGCTGGGTCGAGGTGTACTTGGGAGGAAAATGGCTTCCCGCGGATCCGACGGCAGGTCTATTTGAGAACTTGAGCTACGACATCTACCATAAAGTGGAACAGAGTTGGAGGGACGCCTTGGCGGATTACGAGACGGCACGGGATGTGATATGAATATAGAAAAGAGGGAGAATTTTGCGCTGGGAAACTTGGTGCTCGTGGTATAAGGGAATAGTTGATCGACTTGGGCTGGATGAGGAGAGGGACAGGGAGGCAGCGAAGGTTCTTAACGAACTTCTCCCCGGGCCGGATCTGGCAGGCTTAGCGCGCATCGTCCGCGGAAGGGAGTGTGTGGTGCTCGGGGCCGGTCCATCCCTAGATGTCGATCTCGAGAAATTGATGAAGACCGGGGGGACTGGGAGGGTCTTAATAGCTGCGGATGGGGCGACCTCTGCCGCTTTAAATTTTCGCCCACCGGAGGTGATAGTTACAGATCTCGATGGGAACGTCGACGATCAGCTTGAGGCTTGGCGCCTTGGGTCATGGATGGTGGTCCACGCGCATGGGGATAACATAGATAGGGTGCGGGAAGTTGTTCCACTTCTCAGTAAAAGGGTAATTGGGACTACGCAGGTGGAGCCCTTCGGGAAGCTCTACAACTTCGGCGGTTTCACGGATGGGGATCGAGCAGCTTTCTTGGCCCACGAGCTCGGCGCAAAAAGGATATATTTGGCCGGGATGGACTTAGGACGGAAAATCGGGCGATACTCGGGTGACAAGGACCCTAGAAGGAAGATTATCAAGCTGGAGATCTGCCGGGAGCTCCTCTCTTGGCTGGCGGGCGGGCTCGGTGCAGACGTGGTGAATCTTACATATTTTGGGG
Organism: Hadesarchaea archaeon; assembly: GCA_021163965.1. Taxonomy (GTDB): domain Archaea; phylum Hadarchaeota; class Hadarchaeia; order Hadarchaeales; family JAGGTB01; genus JAGGTB01. The sequence continues at coordinate 3,616 of JAGGTB010000050.1, forward strand.
AGGATATCCCCGGAGTCCCGAGGGCTGAGGTGCTCAGCAGGTGAGGTGGAGGGCGGCAACCACCCTTTTCTCCGAGGAGAGCTTGTTGAAGAGTTTGCACGCCTCCCCAGTCGTTGTCGCTATTAGCTCTATTCCTTTTGACTCGACGTATCGGCGCGTTTTCTCGGGCACCCTCATCATCCCAGAATATCCCGTGCCCACTATCAAGACTTCCGGCTTTGTTCCTACCACCGCATCGATATCTTCCTCGTGCAGGGAGTGCCCCTCCCTTCTCCACCAACCATCTATTACCCGGTCAGGGAAGACTATCACGTCAGATTTGTATCTTTTCCCGGCTATTGTTATCTCTCCGAACGAGTAGGAGTCTATCTTCAATCTATCCCTCCGGCAAGCTGTACATCCTTTTCAACGGGATTAGTTCCAAGATTTTTCCCCCAACGTGCTCGGTAGTGATCTCCGATAATTTCTCCCTATCAAACTTTACTCTTCTTTTCGGTCTCAACTTTAGGGTGTTTTGTCTGCCGACGATTCAGCATTTTTAGGGGGTTAGGAAATAAAGAAGGAAGGTGTGTCAGATGACGGGGACATCACTCCGAGACCCTGCCAAGAAGTACTTCGGCCCGGACGTGTCGGATCGCGAACGGGCGATCTTTGAAGGAGCGATTACTCTTGGGGCCATATACCATCAGTTCATCGGAACGCCCATTCGCGACCGCAAGATGTTGGAGCGCACGATCGAGCAGGCGGCGCTTGCTCAACCATTTGTCGAGCGAGCGAGCGTTCGGATATCCATCCCGAAACGCAAGCGCAAGCCCCCCTATGATTATCCCGTGTTGAGCGCGGAAATGTTGACGGTTTCCTTGGTGGCAAGGTACGGGGAAGCAAGGGTTGAACTCGGTATGAAATATGTGGAGGAACTCGATTACCCCCTGATGTTCATTCGGCGATAACACCAAGGTGGCAACATGCCCGAACTGGAAGTGAGAGCAATCTTATTCGATATGGACGGCGTCTTGGTGGACTCTTTCGATTCCTGGTGGGTGGCCCACAACAAGACCTTGGAGAAGTTCCGCAAAGGCCGGACTAGTAGGGAGGAGTTTAGGGAGAAGTACTGGGGCGAGGACCTCAAGTCCAATCTCAAGAAGTTCGGTTTGGGTAGCGAGGCTGTGGAATACTGCAAGGCCCAGTACGCGAACAGCATAGGGGAAATCGAGCTTTTTCCCGGGGCGAGGAAGGTGTTGGAGTTGCTTAAGGGGAAATTTAAGCTGGGCTTGGTGACCAACACTCCCGAAGCCACGGTTCGCAAGATATTGAAAAACCTCGACATCGGCGGGTACTTCGATGTAGTGATTACTGGGGACGATGTGGAAAGGGGGAAACCGGATCCCGAGATGTTGATCAAAGCTTGCAAGTTGCTGAACTTGGATCCCGGCGAGGTTGCCATCGTCGGTGACACGAAGATGGATGTCCTAGCTGGGAGATCGGCGGGTTGCAAGGTGGTGGGTCTTCACGTAGAGGGAGATTTCAAGATAGGGAATCTGTGGGAACTTGTGGATCTCGTTAGCTGACTGGCACCTGCCAAACTTTCATTGTAAAATAAAAGATAAGTTTGAGGAGATTCTGCTCTTCACTTCTCCATTTTAAGATTTAGAGAGATTATGGAAGGGTCTTTAACTTTTGCTTTCTGACCCTTCATCTCGACGGGGGGCCGGATCAGGGGAAAAAGACGATGAACAACAAACACGGGTGGTCCGCCGTGTGTTTGGAATTCGAGGAATTACTCACCCGCCTCCTCCGATATTCGTTTTGAGGGAACCGTTGAAAAAGTTCTTCTGGGAACAAGAGGGAGGCGTTTATTTGAACAGCGCCGAGTGGGAGTTTCTAGCAACAACCATAAAGGGTCTAGAAGATGTGGCGAGTGGGGAGATAGAGGAGTTACTCGGAAGAAGAGCGGAAAAAATAGGAGAAGGAAAAATAAAGTGGAGTGGTAAGAAAGAGGATGCACCTATTGCCAATTACTTGGCTAGATCGATTCACAGGGTAATCATACTCTTGGTTAACGAGAAATTCGTGGATCTCACAGATATCTATGAGAAATTCGCATCTATCGGATATTCTAGTTACATAGCGCCGGAGCAAAGTTTTGCCGTGGTTACTAGGAGAAAGGGTAGGCATAATTTCACATCAATAGATGTATCAAGAGAAGTTGGGCGAGCGATAATAGATTCGTACCTTAAGGAGAAAAGAGTTCGACTTGGAGTGAACCTAGACAAACCCGATGTTATAGTGAGAGTATATGTTAGTGATGATAGAGTTATGGGCGGAGTTGATACAACTGGGCAGGTTTCGCTTCATCGGAGGGGCTACAGGGTGTATCAACACCCGGCGTCCTTAAAGACAACGATAGCTTACGGTCTCCTCAGAATTGCCGATTGGAAATTTGAAGAATCGTTAGTAGATCCGATGTGCGGGGGAGGGACGATCCCGATAGAAGCCGCTTTATATGCACGAGGTATCCCTCCGGGCAAATTTAGAAAGACGGAATTCGCATTTGAGAGGTTAACGTTTATGGATAGGTCAATCTTTGAAAAAGTGAAATCAAAAAAGCTAGAAAGAAAGCTTAACCTTAAAATAGTTGCTACCGATGCATCCGGGAAGCACATCAATGGAGCAATTGAGAATGCAAAATCGGCGGGAGTTCTAGATTCCATCGAGTTCTCAGTAGCGGATGCCAGAAGGATGGATTTGGATTTCGATAAAATAGTAGCCAACGTTCCCTACGGGATAAGGATGGGATCGATCGAGAGAATAGGCAAACTTTATGGTGAATTTATAAATAACCTGCTCAAGCACGAGTGGAGAAGATTGGTTGTTATAGTTGGCTCAGATATTTTTTTAAGAGAAGCACAAGGAAAATTGAAATTAATTGATCTAAGAGAGATCATGTACGGTGATCTGAGGACGTTTATTTGTTCTTACGAACGTCTTTGACTTTGCTGGCGGGAAGCCCCCTTCGCGGGGGGTGAAAGCCGAGGTGCTAACATTTCTCCATCGGTCTAGGAGGGCCACCCTCGGATGCCTGCGGAGTCCGGGACCCCCGTAACCCGGCGAGCCGGCCGCGGAAGGGGCGAAGGGATTGAGTCCGCCGCCGACCTTCAATCCAGTCCCCATCGTGTAGATAACATCAGCGGTTCGCATCCTCCGAAGGATTCTCTCGTACTCCGGCCTCAACCACCCACCGTGCGCCTGAGGATCTCCAGAACCGTTGAAGGCGTGGCCCTCAAGGAGCAATTCCAGATCCGCTCTTGACT
>JAGGTB010000005.1 GCA_021163965.1 Hadesarchaea archaeon
CTCACCCAGTCGCCCACATCGGCAGAAACGGACCTCAACAACTTCAGCGCTTTGCCACGATAACCGCGCATCCTAACGACCATTGAGAATCTTCCCGATATTTCTTAAAAACTAAGGGGAACCCATAGTGTATGCCCATCCTGCTTTCGGGCGGTAGCGTTTGTTGTAACAAATTACAAGCGCCTGCAACAATACCAGCGGAGAACAGGGAATAGCCATTCACTATGCTCAATAATTGGCGCACCGGGAATACTCGTTTAACTTCAATTTTTGGGGGACATCCAGCCCCACGACCAAGACCTTTGGGAAGGGAGAAACTAGTGCGCCTCCTGCGAGTACATGAGAAGTGGCTTCTCCCTCAGGGTCCCCGTTGTCGGGTCCACCTCAAAACCGAGCGATTCCAGCACGACCACCCCGAGCAAGACCTTGTCTACAAAGCTGGAGATCCACACGGGGAAGGCCTCCTCCTTCCCTCCCAGCTTTATCCACGCCCTCCCCCGCTCGACCCTCACGGGACCCGCACCGGTCATGACCTGCTCGGTGGAGACGGGCTCGATCTCGAGTTCCTCCGCCAGTCGCTTCGGCAGGACGGTCAGAGTGGCCCCCATGTCGACCAGCGCCTTGACCCTCAGATGCTTCTTTCTCCCCATGTCGGCCAGCTCGATCTCAACCCATGAGTGGCCCACCCGATCCACCGCGGATAACTCTGCCACGGATCGGATAAATAACTTCCCACTTCCCCGAACCTTCGGTAGGGGAACCTCACAACAACATCACCAGCTCGTCCTCTCTGGGAATGTACGAGATCCGAATCAGTTTGTTGGGGTACTTCTCCTCCGCCCGCTTGAAGACCTCGAGCATGCTCCGCCCGACTGCGACGATCTCGTTGTCCACCAGCGCTAGGTATTTACCGGGGTACCGCTCGAAGAGCTCCTGGGAGTGCTCGGCCACGAAGTCCTTTTCTACCGCTTCTGCCACTCTGCTCACCCAAGCTAACTCTGCCCGGGCTGGATAAATGGATTCTTCTCTGGAGACAGGCGCCGACTGGACTCGCGCGCTTCGAAAAAATCTTCGAATATCTACGGGTTCTCCTCCGTAGGATATTTGTTATATTTATAACAACTGCATGGCCGCTGGGCCCTAGCGGTGTCAGCTACCTTCGTCGTCGCTTATTAGCCAAGGCTGGGCACGACTCTTTTAAAACGAGGGTGACTAGGGTGACTCGAGGGACATGAAAACCATCGTGCTGAAAATAGACCCGGAACACTTGGATCTGGAGAAAATAAGGATAGCGGCCAAGATCATCCGCGACAACGGCTTGGTGGCTTTTCCAACCGAAACGGTCTACGGCCTCGGCGCGAATGCCCTCGTGGACGAAGCCGTTTTGAAAATATTCAAGGCGAAAAGGCGCCCCGCGGATAATCCACTCATAGTCCACATCGCCGACAAGGACGACGTGAACTTCCTAGCAGAAGAAATACCGAGCGAGGCGGAGAAACTCATCGAAAAATTCTGGCCCGGGCCACTGACGTTGCTCTTTCGAAAGTCCGAAATCGTGCCGGATGTCACCACGGCGGGATTGGCGACCGTCGCCATAAGGATGCCAAGCCACCCCATCGCGAAGATCCTCATAGAGGAATCCGACGTGCCGATAGCCGCGCCGAGCGCAAACTTGGCCGGCAGGCCGAGCCCGACGAGCGCCAAGCACGTGCTAGCGGACCTTGGCGGAACGGTAGATGCGGTAATAGATGGGGGGGAAATCACGTACGGGGTGGAATCCACCGTGCTCGATCTGACCGCGAAACCCCCGACAGTGCTGAGGCCGGGGCCCGTAAGCGTCGAGGAATTGCGAAAGATCGTGGGGGAGGTTGAGGTGCACCCCGTCGCGGAGGCCAAGTTGCCGGCGGAGAAAGCGGTCGCGAAGGCCCCGGGCATGAAACACAGGCACTATGCGCCGAAGGCTAAAATCATCGTTGTAGAGGGGGAACTCGAGAGGGTTTGCCAAAAGGTCCAAGAATTGGCGGACGCTCGCCGAGGGTCAGGCAAGGTAGGCATCTTGGGGACGCGGGAAACTTCCGACCGCTACCGGGCCGACGTCGTCAAGATCATGGGGGACCGAAAGGACCCGAGGACTATCGCGAAAAACTTGTTCAAGCTGCTGAGGGAATTGGATTCCGAGGGGGTCGATTTCGCCGTCGTGGAAGGCATCGAGCCCGCGGGCATCGGGCTGGCGGTGATGAACAGGTTGAGAAAAGCAGCCAGCCACCATATCGTCCAAGTCTGATTTCGACGCTAAAAGTCCATCGCGTTTAGAATTTCTTCAGGTAAACCCGGGCACTGCTGGCTCAGGTAGTACTTACTCTTGATCACCTGCGCCTTCAGGAGCCTCCTCATTTCCTCCTCACTCCGATAAGTGAATGGGTCCAACTGACTGAGCCTTTCCTCCGTGAGTCCCTCGACCTTCGCGGGAACGAGAACCTTCCCCTTCCAGATGGGGTGAGGTCTGTACTCAATGGCTCCCCTAACCGCTTGAAGCAGGAAAAGCTCTGTTTCATATATCGATGGCCCAGTTCCGCCGACGGGTCTAGGTAGACCGTCGGGGCCCTTTTCGAGTTTCACCGCAGGCATCGTGTAGGTCTTCCCGCCCAAATTCTCTTTCACCCACTCATACTCAGCGCCTATTTTCCCAACGGTGTTCACCATGAAAACGTTCACAGCGTTGCCATCATCTTTCATCTTCTTCAGGATCTCGTAGAACCTAATTACGTGGGGCGCGTTCCCCACACCCATCGTGAAGGGAAGACAGTACCTAGACCTGTACACCTCCTTGCCGGCCACGGCGAGCGATTGGGCCGGATGACCAATCGTTCTACCGTCGGCCAAAACTTTCGCGGCAAATGCTGGGTCCTCTATCCTGACAAACGCGTAATCGCAGAGGTTGCCCGGGCTCACGAAGACGGCAGCGTTCAGAGGTGCGCTGGAATCTATTTCACCGTTGAAGAACCCGGTGTCCTCTAAGAAGAACACGCTCCTAGCGTTCCTATTTGGCCTCCCGAAATATTGGAACAGCTCCCCCTTCAGACTGGGATTCCCATCCGGCCCGAACTCGGTATTCTCGTGAAGGGCCCGCGGAGACATCGCGGCGCGCCAGATGGGCAACTGGAGCTCGTCCACACCATCGGTCTTCGTCCACGACCCCCTCTCCGAGCCGTAGACCCTATCCTTGAAGATGGCAACGACATCGTCGTTCCTTATTACCTGATCCGAAACGTACTCGGTGGGGTCCACGCCGAACTGCTCTACGAATATTCTCCTATTATGGTCGCCGAAGACAAACATGCCGTGCGTGGACTTGCCCGTGCCCGTTAAACCCCAGATGGCCATGACGACCCTCTTGGACTCTCCGTTCACAGTTTTTACCGTGAATTCCTTCAAAGCAGCGTGTTCGCCGCTTCCACCTTTCTTGTACACGTAGTATATCCAGTGCGATAGGAATCCCTTCTTCACCTCGCCTTGATAAGAGCTACAGGTGATTATCGTGAAGTCATGATGGGGGAAGCGAAGCACCCTCAGCATCTCATTAGTTCCGGGAACGTTTGGGTTCCCCAGATAATGAGGAATATGGATAACCTCGACGTCCGGATCCTCATCTGGGGGAGCTGGGAAATTGATTTGAGACCACCTGTACGCGATATCCGGAAACTGAGGATCGCAATACAGCCTAGCGTGCATTCTAGCTGGGCAGTTCTCCGAACCTATGTAACGATCTACTTGGATCAAGGGGCCCTGGGCCAGAATATGCTCCAAGACGCGCAACATCAGCAGTTTGTGCTCCCGCTTGAGGTCCTCATCCCTTTCGATCACAGCGGTCCCGGATGCAGACCTGTGCCAGATATTTGAGGTGAAACCCCAAGACCCGTTCTTGAACCTCGTTCCGTAGTGCTTAGCCCTTTCGAATAAGTCCGATGGATTATTGTCGATGGCCTTAATGCCTGCCTTCTCCTTCGCGGAAATTATCTCCTCGAAAGCCTTCTTGAACCCCTCTATCGTCATCTCCTCAAGAGGCGGTATTAACATCCGGATCCCCATTTGCTGATGTGTCCTTGAATTTACATTTTTCACCATATTTACTTCTTTCTTTCTAAAACGTTACCTTTTTAAGTTTTTCTGTTAACATAATGTTAAGTACTTCTAATAAGGGGTGGAAGGAAAATGAAAGATCTAGATAAAAAAATTTTAATCCAGCTCCTGAAAAACTGCAGAAAGCCCGCAGTTGAAATTGCTAAAAAAATAGGCACTTCAAGACAGACCGTGGCGAAAAAGCTGAAAGAGCTCAGAAGCGCTGGCATTATCGAATCGTTTCCCGCGCGACTAAATCCCGAAAAACTCGGCCTCGCCACGAAAGCATACATATTGCTGAGAGAGAGCCCACAAGAGGAGAAGAGAAAAAGGGACGAAATGGTGATCCGGAGGATCCCGCAGGTATCGGAATTCCACCGACTCTTCGGCGAATACAGCGCCGTCATAGAAGTCCTGGCTAGGGATACCCAAGAACTATACTCAATAATCAAGAAGATACACAAGCTAACGGGAGTGAGGGAGACTGAAACGTTCATAGTCCACAGCACCATCAAGGAGAAACCGGAATCTCCGCTCCTGAATGTCCTGAAATCAAGCTAGCATCTTCGACATGTACGGTCCGTCCCGCCTGTAGCCCAGCTTCCGGTAGTAGGGCCTAACGCTAATTCCCGAAAGGATCGCAACTTTCCTGGCGCCATGCTCGAGCGCTATCTCCTCTGCCTTCTTCAGGAGCCTCCTGCCGTATCCCCGGTGCTGCCATTCATCCCCCTCAGCGCGCTCATTTACGGGCACTACCGGGCCGTAAACGTGCAGTTCCCTGACGATGCCGGTGTCATGGGTTATCTCCGGTCTGTGGGCCCTCTCAGAGGGGAAGCGGAGGCGGAGAAGCCCGATGAGGATATCCTGCTTGACATCCTCGAACGAGAGGAAAAATTCCTCCCCACCTGAAGCCTCGTATTTCTCGACCAGCAGCTTCACATCATCCGGATTTGGACATGCTCCCTCCCGAAGCATCCTGTGACCGACCTCGCGACAACGCACACACTTGCACCTCTCGCCCCGCCTCCGAAGTTCCTCGTAAACCATCTGCCCTAGGTTCCCGTGCTTCACTCCAGCCTCTATGACGTCCGAAGGAATGTCCCTCTGGATCCTCATCGTCCGAACCCACTTGGGCATGATCACCTTTACCCTAGCTATCAGATCCACGGCCTCCTCCGTTCCCATGGGGGCGAACTCGCCACGCTTCCACATCTTGAAAAGCTCGGTTCCCCTGATCACTAGGCACGGATAGATCTTGACCATGTCCGGCTTCAAGTGCGGATTTTCGAACACCTCTCTAAACATCTCGAGGTCCCTGTCGAAATCCGATCCCGGAAGGCCGGGCATGTAGTGATGCATCACCCCGAACCCCGCGTCCTTCAATATTCGCGTCGCCTCGTAGACATCCTCGATCCCGTGCCCGCGCTTGATTAAATCGTAGACATCGTTGTAGATCGTCTGAACCCCAAGCTCGACCCTAGTGACCCCAAGCCTCAACATAACATCAGCGTGCTCTTCCTTCGCGTAGTCGGGCCGCGTCTCGAACGATATTCCAACGTTCCGGATTTCCCCCTCCTCAGCTGCGCGTTGCGCCTCATCTATGTTCGAAGCGTTCGCGCCACTCAGGGCGTTCAAACACTGAGTGGTGAAGTGTTCCAAGTACTCCCAAGATTGATACGTGAGAGTGCCGCCGAGTACTATGAGCTCCACTTTGTCCACTTCATGTCCGATTGCTCGAAGTTGCTCAATCCTCCCCCTCACCTGCCTGTACGGGTCGTATCTGTACTGCAGGGCTCTCGCGGAGGCCGGCTCGCGCCCGGTGTAAGACTTAGGTACCCCCCGGGGAGGGCCGCCGGGACAATAAATACACCTCCCGGGACAACTGGAAGGCTCGGCCATAACCGTTATGACCGTGACCCCGGAGATACATCTCGTCGGCTTCCTCTGGAGAAGTCTCCGAAGATTTTCCTTTTCCTTCACGCCAGCCGCTGCCAAGATCTCGGAATTGCTTGGAACCCTAGAGAGCCTAAGCTTCCTGCAGACCTCGACTTTCGCCTTCTCCAAGCCAAGCCGATCCGATACTTCTCCAGACAGAATCCTCCCCAAGACAGCGTGAACTACTTCCGCCTCGGACATGGTAACCAATCGTAAAGATACACGCGAAAACTTAAGACATCTTTTAGGGCCGGACGGTGGCCTCCTCCCCACGCTTTCGCACGGGGCTTCTGACTTTTCCCTCCCGTTACTCCCACATCGCCTCCGCTTCGGGGAGCGTTTTGCCGGAAGCCTCTGGG
>JAGGTB010000020.1 GCA_021163965.1 Hadesarchaea archaeon
AAATCGAAGGGCCGGGAATAAGATTCGTGAAAAATGGGGCTGAGAGCGTTAAACCGATTATATCACAGATATGTTCAACTCTGGGGCGGGAGCTGAAGCATTTTAAAGGCGTGATCATCCAGAACAAGGGCATAACGGCGAGCGTCCACTATCGGCTGGTGACCGGTGGTAAACATCGGGAAGTGAGGAGGATATTCAATAGTGTCGTGAAACCCTACCTCAGCAGAGGGGGGATAAAGGTGTTGCGCGGGAAGAAGGTCCTCGAACTTCTGCCAGATTTGAGTTGGGGAAAAGGCGAAGCCGTGAAGTTACTGATCGACACGGTGCGAAGGGAAAAAGGAGAAGTAGTCCCCATTTACATGGGCGATGATTTGACAGATGAAAGCGCGTTTCGAATAATCAACGAGATCGGTATCTCAATTCTGGTTTCGGAGGGTAGAAGGAAATCGAACGCGCAGTATTTCCTGCGGAACACTGGTGAGGTATGGGAGTTCATGCGAAGGATTGCCCGCGGCAGATCTAACTTCGCCACTGAATGATCCTCAATTAATCTCTTAAACCTTGACGTGAAAAGTTCATATGCGCCGACGAGCCGGTGGGTGGCTGTCGGGCGAAAGCCTGGGGAAACTCCGTCCATCAGGCGGGACCGCAGGTCCGTAAGGACCCGGCCGAGAGGTCGGACCCTAGCACAGAAACGGTACCAGCCGACTCGCGCCATGATGCTGGTGAGGCTGAGGTCGGGTCGGCAGGGATGAAACGGCTAATCTGCGGGATGCAAGGGCAAGTTGCCGCCGATGAATCCCGCCCGAGGCGGGTGGTAGCCCGCTAAGCTGGATGCCACCTAGAACAGAAGACGGGTTACGGCCGGCACGTCGGCGCTCGCGGTGATTCGAATGGGCAAAAGAAGGGGGAAAAGTGGAAAGAAATGGGGCCACTTCAAGGCCGGTGGCAGGAGCAAGCCCGTAGAGTGCGTTTACTGCGGGAAGTTGGTCCCTCGCGTGAAGGCCGTTCCAGTTAGGCGCGGTTTCAGAATAGGCAAACAGGTGCCGGGAGTGGACAGACGAAGGGTCCTCGTCTCAACGCGCAAGGAGTACGCCTGCATATCCTGCGCTAAGCACCGCCGGATGATTTAATTGCCTCCACAATCTCCGCGATTTTTTCCCTTCTCCCCTCCGAATCCTCAACGATCGTGCCGGTCACTATAATGTCTCCTCCAGCCCTTACCCGCTCCGCCGCGACCTTGGGGGTTCGGATCCCTCCCCCGACCACGAGAACCACATCGGTGGTTTCCCTCACTTTTCTTACCATCCCAGCTGGCACGGGGTTTTCGGCTCCCGATCCCGCTTCCAAGTAGACGAACCGCATGCCGAGGTATTGGCCACAAAGGGCATAGGCCGCTGCCAAGTCGAAATCGTCGCGAGGGATCAGCTCGGCCTTGCCAATCCGACCAGCCGCACATCCAGGTTCTACCACCAAGTACGCCATTGGGATGGGTTCGATGCCGAATTTCTTGACGATCGGAGCCCCCAAGCTTTGAGCCCTCGAAATAAAATATGGATCCCTGGAGTTCAAAAGGCTCATGAAGAAGATGGCGTCGGCATATCTGCTGATTCCCCTCTCGCTCGCTGGAAAGAGGATAACCGGCAATTTCGTCTCTTTTTTAATTTGAAGCACGGTTTGATCGAGGGTCTCTCCCTCGGCCCTCGTTGACCCCCCAATCATGATCCCGTCCGTGCCTGCATCCGACGCTTGAGAAGCTATGACTCCCGCCTCTCCTGGGTCCTGCTTGTCTGGGTCAATTAAAGTCAGATGCGCCGCGCCGTCCTTGGAGATCACTCTCCTGAGATATCGCTCTACCTTCATCCTCTCGGCTCCCTAGACTTTGGTCTTAACCCCTTGTATCCGCACTTTCGGCATCGTTTGGCTCTCCACGGATTGTGGGCATTGCACCGCATGCAGATTTTCACGGAAAATAGGCGCGCCTCAGCTTCCCTGAACTTTCCCAATGGTTATCCCCTCGCTTCTTCTTATTTTGGCTAAAGCTAAAGGCAATTTTTTGATTAAGTCCGAAGCCACGAATTCGTAACCCATATCTTGAAGGCACAGGTCCCCAGCATATCCGCAGAGGAAAGCCCCAGCAACGGCGCTCTGAAACGCTTCCACCCCTTGAGCTAGAAATGCGCCGACGATCCCCGCGAGCACATCCCCGGTACCGCCAACGGTCATCCCCGGGTTGCCCGTCCGATTAAGAGCACACCTCCCATCTGGGGCGCTGATGATGTCCACGCCAGTCTTCAGCAAAACGACGCAACCCAGATCCTTAGCAGCGGCCCTGACTTGTTTTGCACGCTGGTCGTCGGCGGCTGGCAGGTTCAAACCCGTCAGGAGCTCGAACTCGCCAGCGTGCGGAGTTACTACCCAGTTCGGGTTCCTCAAGAGTTCTCGCTTGGTGGCCAAAACCTTCAGACCGTCAGCATCGAAAATCGCTGGGAGTTGGGGGTAGCTTTCGGCAAGCTTTTTGGTTAGCTCGATTACCCCTTTCCTTGTCTCTGAGGACATCCCGAGCCCAGGACCGACCACTACGGCGGTAGCACGCTTGAGGTGCTTATCGAGTTCCGGCACCGCCGAAGGCCCAAATTTCCGGCCCGGCAATTTGATGGTTATCAGATCGGGAGAAATTGAATTAATTGCCCATGCCGTCTTCTCGGGAGCAGCGACAATCGCTAGGTCCACGCCCGTTCGGAGGGCCGCCAAAGCGACTAATGCTGGAGCCCCCACGTAGTCCAGCCCCCCACCGACAACTAGGAGTCTGCCGTAGTCCCCTTTATGCGCCTCCGCCTTGCGCTCGGGCAAGACTTTCAGGACATCGTCTGGCTCAGTGTGAATGTAATCCCCCGCCAAATAGAACCACCTTAGTAGGAAACAACTTTCCAGTTTATAAAACTCGTCATAGTGACTGGGACTGTGGCAAAACAACTGTAACTGAAGCGTTCTCACTAGAGCTACCGCCAAAGTTAATTAAATCTCGTGCAAAAGTCTAATAGATGAAGGAAAAATTATCCGTTTGTGTCAGCACGCAGACTCCTTACGTAAGGTTCAAGCTCGGTATAGAGAGCCTTTACGACAAATATGGCATCATCCCAGAGCCAATTTCCCTCGACTTACTCGCCGAAGGAGAGGATTTCGACTACACCCCAGGAGGAGTTACCAAACTTTTGTCCTCCCTCTTGAAGTCAATGCACAAGAAGGGGATGATCGAAACCCCTCATTGGATCTCTCTCAACCCGTTTGGTCCCCGGGAATTTGTGCACGGGTCTCTTGTGTTTCATCAGGTAGGGATGGGACACAGGGAGCTGAACAGCTACGGCAGATTCAAGGAAGCAATATGGAAAAACCTGCATGGGGTGGAGCAAACACCCATCCCGCGTGAGTTCTTTAGTGGATATGCGTCATTCAACTGGACCATCGCGAAGCGAATGCTCGATTTGCACTCGGAGAATGAATTCGATCTCTTCTATCTCCACGACTTCCAGCTCCTTATGGCTGGATCGATGCTGGGGCCAATTGGACCCAAAATACTTCGATGGCATATACCAATTCGGGCGGAAGAAATGCTCCCAGAATGGCGCTCTTTTCTACTTCAGTACCTGAGGAGATATGATGCTGTGATCGTGAGTTGTAAGGAGCACAAAAAAATATTGTCCAAGATGGGGCACCGCGGGAAAGTGTATCAAGTCTATCCTCACCTTGATCCCAAAGAGTACAAGGAGCCACCGCGCCGCAACGTGAACCTCCTCTGCGAGGAATTGGGCATAAAGGACGACGATCAGGTGCTACTCGTCGTTGGCAGACTGGATCCCATAAAAGGACAGGATATCGCCATCAAAGCACTCGCACACATCGCTCGACGCTACCCGAATTTGAAGCTGGTTTTAGTTGGGGACGGTAGCTTCTCCAGCTCCAAACGCGGGGGACTCGGACTTCCGAAAGGGGCAAGATGGAAGATCATTCTGGACAAGCTGGCGGAGAGCGCGGGAGTTGAGGATAGGGTAATATTCACGGGGTATTTGGACCAGGAGGCTCTACGGATGATTTACACGCGCGCCGACGTGGTCGTAGTACCCTCAGTGCTCGAGGGTTTCGGCATAGTCGCTCTGGAGGGGTGGGCGTATAAGAAACCCGTGATAATCAGTTCCGGAGCCGGGGTGGTGGAGCTGGCGGAGGACGGGAAAAACAGCTACGTTTTTAACCCCTCCCGCCCAAGGGAGCTAGCAGAAAAAATTCATAAGATTCTGTCAAATCCCGAGGGGGCCGAGGAGATCGCGGAACGCGGATACGAGACGCTGGAACAATGTTGGGTGAAAAACGTGGCAGAGCAAATCTGGGACATATTTAAAAGGGCCTCAGAGGGGTAGGGAGTTCTACTTTTATCTCCCCTCAGACACGCAGATAAAGACCAAATCCTTCTCAAAATCGTTGCGGATCTGATGCGGCGTCCCCGGAGGAATTGGGAGAACATCGCCACTCCCCGCCACCCGCTTCTTGTCCCCAACCTTCAGGATACCCTTGCCCTCGGAAAAAAAGTACACCTTCCCCGTGGGGCCCGGGCGCTCCTCGATTTGCCCGCCGGGATGGAGGATCGTAAGGATGAGAACTAACCCGCTCACCCGTTTATCTATCACAAGACAATGCTCGTCTCTTTTGACCAGCCTCCCCTCACTGAACTCCTTTATGTAGCTCCTCTCGGAGATGTCCTGCCATACTCCCCGCAAGAGGTACCCTTTTACCTTAACGCCGCTCTTCACCAAGTACTCAATGAGATTTCCAGGGGCATCTCTGCGTCCGCTCCCGCAATACTTGTCGATAAGGGAAAATACTGACTTGGGGAAGATGTAAATTCCCGTCCCCACGTACTCGCTCAGGGGGCTCGAGGACTTTTCCTTGAAGTCCTCCACGTAGAAGCTCCTCCTTGGCGGGGGGTGACTGTCCGATCCCTCGAATTTCAGGGTGCCCATTTGGTCCAGCTCAATCTCTGGAGCGGGGCCAGCATAATAAACTCCGAGCATCGGCTCCCCCGTGTAGTTCCTCACGAAGCCCTTCAGGCTGTCGGAGAAATAGTTGTCCGAACACAGGACCATGAGATCCTCGTCCACGTGCTGGCTTTTTATGAAGTTGTTTATGGCGGACACGGCACCGGGTTTTTCCTCCTCCCTCGTGGCCCCCTCGATTAGGACGTTTTCGTAACCTTTGAAGAAATCCCCAAACCTCTTGTTGGTGAGTATGTAGGGCTTGAGACCTATCTCCTTGAGCTTCCTGAGCTGGTGATTCAGGACCGTGTCCCCATGTATCATCAGCATTGCCTTCGGAATATTCTCGCCTATCGGCCCCAAGCGGGTCGCAAATCCGCCAGCCAAAATCAAAGCCTTCATTCCAACACCGCGCTCAGTTAGATATCTACTGCCTCTAATTAGTTCACTTATTTTTAATGAATTGTTCTCGACCCCTGCGGGAGCTTTTCGCTTCAGCGGCGGGGCTTGTTTTAGAGTAACCCCTGCTTTTTGCAGGGGATTTGGCGGTAAGGTTAAAACCATTCGTGGTGAAATTGCCTCTTGGGGCCCGTGGTCTAGTGGCTATGACGTCGCCTTGACGAGGCGAAGGTCGAGGGTT
>JAGGTB010000018.1 GCA_021163965.1 Hadesarchaea archaeon
ATGAAAGATCGGCGCGGCGCGTTTGTTATTATAAACAAATGTCGCCTACATAGCCCCCTTCATTTTGTTACACGTGTAACAAAAAGGCCCCGATTTGCCATTGGCGAGCTACGTGGGGTCCGGACCGTCCGCAACCATCAATCCAAATCGCAAAATTTTCCCGGGGCGCCAGATCGGTCGTCGTATTTGGCTCCGCCGTTGCCTTTTTATTAAATACTGACAAAGAAAACTCGGGTTCTATATTCTGATTCCGGGAGGTGTACCTTTTGAAAGCCTTGATCCTCGCGGCGGGGAGAGGAGAGAGACTAAAAGAGGTAACTAACGGGAAGCCAAAAGCCCTCACACCCGTCGCAGGGGTTCCCCTCCTGCACCGGACCCTCGACTCGCTAAAGGAGATGGGAGTAACGAGCGTCCACATAGTGATAGGGTATAGGGGAAGGGAAATAGTGAGGGCCCTCGGGAAGGAATACCGCGGATTGCGCATAAATTACTTGAAGAACCCGAAGTGGAAGAAGGGGAACCTCTACTCGTTGCTCGCTGCGGAAGGACATCTCGATGAGGATTTCCTCCTCCTTATGTCCGATCACATCTTTGACCCACGCATAGTCCGGCATCTCATCTCCAGCCGACGCGACTGTGCCTTGACCTTGGCCGTTGACAGGGGAGAGGCCACGTCGGAGGACACCAAAGTATTGGAAAGCGGCGGAAAAATAGTGGACATAGGCAAGGACATCGGCGAGTACAACTGCATCGATACCGGGATTTTCCTCTGTTCCCCAGAGATATTCCGCTACGCGCGGGAGGCTGCGGAGAAGGGAAATGGTCAACTCTCCGACTGCATCAGGCTCGCAGCGGCGGACGGCAGGGCTAGGGTATTTGACATCACGAAGATCCCCTCGTACCTCCCAAAAATGCGGAGGGAGGTCGGGGTCTACTGGGTGGACATCGATACCCCCGAGGACTTGAAGAAAGCAAAGAAATTGCTCGTTCAGAGCGCTGGGAAGGGGGCCTCCGACCTGATGGCCCACTACGTCCACAGACACATAGAGGACAGGTTGGTCTACCACCTCTCCGACACGCGGATAACCCCGAACCAGCTCACGATAGCCACCAACATCGTCGCCTACTCCGCCACCGCCCTTTTCCTCCTAGGGTTTCTCCTCCCCGCATCTATCCTGACGCTCGTCGTGGGGATAATGGACGGCCTCGACGGGAAGCTCGCCAGGGTGAGGGGAAGGGCTTCGAAGCTCGGCGCTCTGGAGCACCCGTTCGACCTGCTGTTCGAATTCTCCTGGCTGATCGCCCTTTCCATTTACCTCTCCGGGACATGGGGATCGTTGCCGCTCGAACTCTGCGCCGTGTCCCTAGCCTTCATCGCTTTCTACAGGCTCTGCTACGACCAGTTCAGGCGGACCATGGGAAGGAGCCTAGACGATTATGGGGATTTCGAGCGGAAGTTCAGGAGAATAGCCGGAAGAAGGAACCTCTACAACCTCCACATCCTAGCGTGGATCCTCCTCGGCCGTCCCTTCTACTCCCTAGTTACCATCCTAGGTCACGCGGCTTTGACCGCGTGCGTGTATGCCATCCGCGCAGGGACCCACATGCGGAGGGCTGACTTAGGAGAGGCCTCCGGAAGCTAGGGAATCAAGTGGCTCCCGTCACAACTCCTTCCAGTGGAGAGCTCAGGGAACCCCTCGCGGCACGAAGCGAAGGTTATCGAGTTCTCATCGCAGACCTTCCTGACTTTCTCCATCAAATCCCTCCTCAGCTTTAGTGGAAGATACCAGCTGTTTTGGTGCCTCATCCCCTTCTCAAAGTATAGGGGGGCGAGTTCCGACCTCAACTCCGGGAACGCCCCCACGACCCTCCGCCAGCTGTCCGGCCTTGGCTTGAAGGTCGACGAGACAATGTGAGAGACTCCACACGAGGAGGCGGCCTCCACGATTTCTTCCACGTGATCGTCGTTCAGACCTGGAATCAGCGGGTCGAGCCTCAACGAAACGGGGATTCCGGCCTCGGAGAGTTCTCGCATCGTCTCCAGCCTCCTCTCGGCCGGTGGCGCTCCCGGCTCGAGCTTTCTGCAGAGTTCCTTATCCAAGGTGACTACTGTCACGCTAACGGCCGTAGCCATCTCCGAGAGAACGTCCACGTCCCGCTTTACCAAGTCGGACTTGGTCACCACGAGCACCCGGCATCCCTCCTCGGCAAACGTCTCGAGGCACGAGCGGGTGAGCCCCAACTTGGCTTCGATCGGCGGGTAGGGGTCGGAGCTGTTCGACATACTTATGACCCTCAGCTTGTCCATACGCCGGATGTCGCGCCTGACCCTCCGGAGGAGATTTTCTTTCGGCCGACAGTCGAACGCGCGCGGTATGTACGAAGTTATGTAGCAGTAAAGGCACTTGTGGCTACAGCCCGTATAAGGGTTGAACCCGTACTTCGGCGGGCAGGTGCAGAGTGGGTCCCTCCACGGGTCGAAGTCCCTTATTACGTCCATTGACTCATCTCAACTTTTCGCTCGAATTTGTGTAGGCTCTCCTGCTGCCCGTCCCCGATCTTGACGAAGGGGGAAGATCTCCTTATGCTGACCCCGGCGCGGCGTCTGACATCGGAAAGGGACTCAAAGGGTCTCCTCTCCCTAGCTGTTAGAATTGCTCGCGCCTTCTTCGGGCCGATTCCGGGAACCAGGAGGAGCTCCTCAAAAGTCGCCTCGTTGAGATCCACGGGGTAAAGCTCGGGATGGGATAACGCGAGCGCTATCTTCGGGTCGATATCGCGGAGGTACCCATCGTCGTCCAGCGCTGGCTCGAGGTCCTCCGGCCCGAAGCCATAATCGCGGAGGAGGAAGGAAGCCTGATAAAGCCGATGCTCCCGGTAGCTGGGGCAGGGGGGCCGGTCCTCGAGGGGGGTCCCGGATATTGGCCTGAAGCCGCTGAAGTAAACCCGCCTGAGCCCCAGCTCCCGATAGAGCCCGTAGGTCGCCTCTAGGATTTGTCTATCCGTCTCATCCGAGGCCCCGACCACGAACTGCGTGTCCAAGCCGGCACGAACCAAGTTGCCCCTCTCAGCCTCCTCGCTGCACCACCTGAGGCGCCTCCACACGTCGATCCTCCCGTCGACGTCCGGCCTTATCTCCGCCAAGCACGAATCGTTCGGGTTCTCCACGTTCAGCCCGATTCTGTCCCCGAGTTCCGCGGCCCGGCGAACCGCCTCGCGGCTACAACCGGGCATGAGCCGGAGGTGGAGGTAGCCCGTGTAGCCCCTCCTCCTCAGGAGCTCCGCCGCATGGAGTTCGACCATCGTCGCCCCCTCCGGATCCCCGTCGACGCTCGAGCTCAGGAAGACCCCCTCTATGATCCCTCGCCTCCAGAGCATCATCGCTACGTCAGCGAGTTCCTCCGGCTCGAATCTCTCCCTGGGAACCCGGCGCCCGCACCTGAAAGCGCAGTAGGCGCAACTGTTGACGCAATAGCTGGAAACCAAAGTCTTCAGAAGGGGAACGGTCCTCCCCCTAGCGACGGAGTGGTAAATGGGGACACAGCGGTCGTAGCTGGCGCCAAGAGATAGCAGGCTCAGCCGGGTCCATTTGCCCATTGTTACCACTGAACTCTCTAACGCCTCGCTTTTTAACTGCTGCCAGGAGAGGTCACCAAAAGTAATGACGGCGCATCCCAAGTTTTTGTTACACGTGTAACAAAAAATCGGCAGAAAAGCCTCCAAATGGTTATATCTGGCCCCATAGCCGGGTTCTCGTTATTTAAAGGGAATTTTCGAAGGTTTTGCCAAACGGGAAAAACGGCTCGTCGGTGGCTGGTACCACATCAAAGAACCTCTCCCCCTCCACTCCCCCTTTCTCTATGGGGGCCATCTCGAAAAGATAAACCGGAGTCAAGTAGTCTAATTTGTCATGCGCACGACCGCAGTAATACACAAGCTCGACATCCTTGACGACTGCTTTCTTCGGGGATCCCCTCAGGAGGCTAAAGCGTCCGGATTTAAGTCTTTTGAAAGCTTCCTTGGGGGTTACCGTAATAGCTGTGTATCCGTTCTCTTCGATCCTCCTCCACGGTCCCTTGAAATATAAAATCTTCCCGTTCTCGCCAATGCTGATGTGGACATCGCCCCACCAAATTCTGAACCCCCTGTACGTGAGGCGGTAAAACACCCCCAAGGATTCGATTATGATTTTGATTTCCTCCCCCTCGTTGTTCTCCAGTATAGGACCGTTGAGCAGGCCACCCCACACAGCCTCAGCCACACCCATCAGCTCGTTGTTCTCCAGTATAGGACCGACGAGCGCGGCGTCTGGACCGACCCCCTCAAACTGCAATTCTATGCCAGGAGGGATCAGCTCGAGTTCCTCCATCCTCCGGATTAAGTTCTCCGCTATACACACGGCTTCTTCATTCGAGGGGAGATCCGGCACGTGAAGGGGAGAAAAGTTCTCCTCCCGATTCCAAAAAATTATGGCTCCAGAACTGTAAAGTTCCAACTCCTTCTTGGAACCCACAACCTTGAGCCCACCGACCTCGCTGTCCTCGATTTCTATGACGCTCCCTACAAATCCAAAAACCTCCTCGGCCAAGTTCATCGCCTCCTCGGGACTCACATCGTCGTAGACGACCTTCAAGCGCGGTACTTCCCTCACCATCTCGGGTAGCGGACAATCCAGAGTTACCTCCCTGTACCCCCTTATCAAACCGATCCGCGAAACACTATCGTAAGATAAAATCAATGCCGTTGAAAGCGCGCAGACCAACACGCCAAGCACAATTTTCCATCTCATGTTAGCACGCCCACGCGCAGTACCATAGCGACCAATCTCCGCTCCCGCGGGAGGATGAGGTAGCCGAGGCCGTCACGGAGAAGGTGGTATACCATAGCGCCCAATCTTCGCTCCCATAGCAGGGATCCGGATACATACCGGAGCCATATCCCGGCAGATACTCGTCACGGAAGAATAGACCTCTATCGAAAGAACACCCACATAAGATGGCGCCTACCACGCCAGGGGCTTGGGTCTTTTGCGTCGGTAGTTGTAATCCTAGGCTCAGGCAAAAACAACTCAAGGCAAGGTACACTAGGTAAACTTCTTTTCTCATCCTTCTACTCATCAAAAAAACTTTACTTACATAAATAAAAATTTTCCGCTAGGCCCTACGCCCCGTAAGGGCCCGAATCAGGCGCTTTGTCGTCTCCCCTATCTCGTCCTCCTCCCAAGGAGCATACGGCAGATCCGACTCGCCCGCCACTATCTTCGCGAGCTCGTTTATCGCGATCGACGCATCACTCTCCGGCTCGTAGACCACGACCGGGATCCCCTCGCGCTCCGCTTCCTGTACTTTCCCGTCCTCCGGTATCTCCGCGAGGACCGGGAGCGCCCCGATGGTCCTGCCCATGAAGTGCTCGATCTCGTCGCGGGAGAGATCGGCGGTCCTCCCCACGCGGTTGACCACCAGCCCGCGGGTCCAAGAGCCGAGCACGTTAGCGTAACGGATGATCTTGTATGCATCGACCAAGCTCGTGTAGGTGGGATTGCAGACGGGGAGCATCTCCCTCGTCGACGCGATCGAGATTATCGTGGAGTCCTGAACC
>JAGGTB010000030.1 GCA_021163965.1 Hadesarchaea archaeon
ACCCACTCGATCTTTGCCCTATCCCACTCCTGTACAGGGTGCCCGATCCTCTCCAAGAAAGCCCTGACTTCCTCCTCACCCATCTTTACTATGTCCTCGAGGATAGGGATCAATATGCTCAGCGCATTCGGCGAAAGTACGGTTCTTCGAGAGATGTGGCCCAGAAATGGGGAGGGGGAGACGGCGATCGGGTATCCGTTGTAGATCTTCACGTGCAACATAACGTACATATCGGAGTGCCCATCTCCAACGTAGATCGTCCTCTCGTGCGGTATTCTCTCTCTATTCCTGGCCAGATTGAGTGCTTCCGCCTTAGCCGACCCAGCCCGAACGAGTTCGACATCCCTCACCACCCCCTTTTCGTCATAAACGTACAACGTGCCGTAGATGTGATCTTCCGGGAGTACCCCTTTTAGCGCCTCTTTGATGATATCTTCGGGGGAAGCGGAGATCACGTAGGGCACGAAGTATTTCCCCTTGATGCCCTTTTGCAGGATTTCCATCAGCTCCGGGATGTTCTCCTTGAGCTTTATTTCCCTGCCGACTTCCCGCAGGAGCTCCTTGGTAACTTTTCCCCTGTAATCGGGATCGTGGAGGACCAAGTAAGATAGCTCGCCGCCGAGCTTGGCAATCCCCCTACTCCTCAGTTGCCTGATCTTATCTTCAAACTCCTTCCTCGGCACTCCGAGCTTTGCGCTCAGGAGGAACCCCGTGTCCTGCACACTAAGGGTCTTGTCGAAATCGACGCCGAACAAGTATCTCTCCTTCATTTTTCCCACCTGATGGTAAAGTTAAAGAGGATTCAAGCTTAATTTAAGCCTTACGGAAGCGATGAGGTACGAAGGAGGAAAACAAAATCGAAACGATAACCTCAGAGTCAAAATCTCGCCGTAAAAACCAAGATATTGGACCGATCAAGTTTTTCCGCTTCTTCCAAGTGGCCGGATGGGGTTCATTTTCAATTTTCTTCCCGGTCTATCTCTGCGCGGAGTGTGACATTTCCTACGCACAAGTAGGGATACTGGTAGCTGCCCCGCTCGTAGTGGGGATCTTCTCCGGCACTCTGTGGAGCCTCGCCTCCGATGCCATTGGAAAAAGAAAACCATTTCTAGTTCAGTCGGCAATTCTCCTTTCGCTCTTCACATTTGCTGTTACGCTGGTGTCCACATTTGAAGGCTTTCTGTTTTTGGGGCTGCTTAGAGCCATCGCTACCCCCATACCGGAAGGACTAATAGTAGCAACCCTTTTCGGGTCATCGGGTCATCGCACGTGGGGCACAGCCTACTCGAGACTTGCGATATGGGGATCTCTCGGATGGGCTACCGCAACAACTATTGCCGGAATCTTGGCTCGGGTTTTTGATACATACAAAGTAACCATGTACTTCGCAACTCTGTTGTTCTGCACCGCGATAATTCCCTCTCTCAAGATTTCAGAAGCTCCAAAGGAAACAAGAGCCGAGCTACCTTATCCCGTAAGACGTCGAACGGATTCGGGCTACTTGGTTATAATGCGAGAAATCATGGGGAATAAAAAAATAGAGACACTCTTTCTGTTCTCTTTCCCTTTGATTTTGGCTATGAATGCTGCTGGAAAGTTCTTTCCCATTTATTTGGACTCTCTAGGAGGATCATCGATACTCATAGGACTCGCTTTCGCTGTTGCCTCACTTCTGGAGATTCCGATTTTTCTCCACGTAGGAAAAATGTCGGATCGAATCGGTGCAAGAAAACCGCTCCTCATTTTCTCTTCAGGAGCGTACGGTTTGCTCTACCTCCTAGTCGCCCTTATCCCAAATCCCCTCCTGCTCTTCTTCATGTACATTTCAATTTCACCACTCGCTTGGCCCTCCTTCATAACTGGATCTACAACTCTAATTTCAGAAGCATTACCCTCCGACAAATGGGTCACGGGACAGAACTTGTTTAACATTTGGATGTGGTCCATAGGTGGCATATTTGGTCCCCTCATTGGAGGATTCATTTCGGAAACACTCGGGCTAAGAATTACGTTCGTGATTGCATCGATCTTCGGGGTAACCTCCATGGCACTCTTGAGGTGGATTAGGGAGAGAAACTCACCCCGAGATCGATATTCCTGAGAGTAATTTCTACTAGCGAAAAATATAAATACGGATACTTACCAATGGACTCCGTCCTATGGGGACGGGGGGGTAAAGACGAGGGTCAACAAGACAATCGAGGAGATAAACGAGCGCATAAAGCGTGGCGATGCTGTCGTCGTCACGGCAGAGGAGATGGTCGAGATAGTCCGTGAAAGGGGAGAGATCGAGGCGGCAAAAGAGGTCGATGTCGTCACAACGGGAACCTTCGGGGCGATGTGCAGCTCCGGGGCATGGCTGAACTTCGGACATTCCGATCCCCCGATCAAAATGCAGCGTGTCTGGCTGAACGACGTCGAGGCGTACACCGGAGTTGCGGCCGTCGATGCCTACATAGGAGCAGCTCAACTCAGCGAGACCAGAGGGCTTGAGTATGGAGGAGGCCACGTCATAGAGGACATAGTTCGAGGAAAGGAAATCGAGGTGAGAGCCACGGCCTACGGGACCGATTGCTACCCGCGGAGGGAAATCGAAACGACGATAACTAAGGATGACCTGAACCAAGCGGTGCTCTGCAACCCCAGAAACGCCTATCAGAAGTACGATGCCGCCACGAACTCCGGAGATGAGACGATATACACCTACATGGGGACGTTGCTCCCCAACTTCGGAAACGTCACGTTCTCCGGCTCTGGCGTCCTGAGTCCCCTCAACAACGACCCCAACTACGAGACGATAGGAGTCGGAACGCGGATCTTCATCGGAGGGACACAGGGGTACATCTTCTGGGAGGGGACCCAGCACGCGCCGACTAAGGGCTTCGGAACCATCATGACGGTTGGAGATCTCAAAAAGATGAACCCGAGGTACGTGCGTGGGGCTACGATCGAGAAGTACGGGGTATCCCTCTACTTGGGAATCGGGATCCCAATTCCCATTCTGAACGAGCGAATAGCCAAGACCGCTGGGGTAGGAGATGAGAACATCACGACAAACATTTTGGACTACGGAGTACCTAGGCGAGACAGACCCATAGTGAGAAAGGTGACCTACGCCGAGTTGAAATCCGGAAAAGTCGAAATCAACGGTGCAGAAACCCCAGTCAGCCCCCTAAGTAGCATAAAGAGGGCGAGAGAAATCGCTACGGTGTTGAAGGAGTGGATTGAAAGGGGAGAGTTCCTCCTCTCACAGCCCGTGGAGAGGTTGCCGAGAGATCGGGAGTTCAAGCCGATGAAACAGCCTTTCGCGGTCCCGCTCGTCAGGGACATAATGACCCGAGAGGTCGTGACGGCGAGAGCCGACAGCTCGGTTGAATCCGCCGCTAAGATACTTGCGGAGAAAGGATTTGACCACTTGCCAATTGTGGACGAGGAGAACAAGCTCGTCGGTATAGTCACTTCATGGGATATCGCGGTTGCGGTGGGGAAAGGGAAGAAGAAGCTCTCCGATATATTGACCTCTAAGGTCGTAACGGCATCGGAGGACGAGCCCGTCGACTCCGTTGCCAGAAAACTCGAAAAGCACAAAATATCCGGGGTTCCGGTGGTGGACTCAAAGAAAAAATTAAAAGGGATGTTGACGAGCGAGGACCTATCTAAGCTCATAGGGAGGAGAAGACGATGACGAGGAAAGTCCTATTAAGGTACTCGAGGGATAAAGCTGAGGAGCCCATACTGGCCTCGGTTATCAGACAAACGGACGTCCCGATAAACATCCTGCACGCCGACTTGGGCGCGAAAGGCGGGGAGATCCTGATAGCCATCGACGCACCTGAAGATAAAGTAGAAAAGACGATATCCCTCTTCAGAGAACTGGGAATCGGGGTCGAGGAGATCAAAAAAGCAATCGAGTTGGATAAAGACGCGTGCATAGAGTGCGGAGCCTGCGTCTCCCTGTGCCCAACGGGGGCGCTCTCGCTGACGAAGGATTACTCGGTGGAACTCGTTGAAGATAAGTGCGTGTACTGCGAAATCTGTGTCCCCTCATGTCCCGTGAGGGCACTAAAACTAAGAAAGTTCTAGGGGGCGGGGATGTACGAGAAGAGATGGATCCTCAGAGAGACCAAGCTGACGATAAAATCCGACAGCAAACGAGCGATACGGGAAGCCATCAAAAAGGGCCTCGAATCTAGGCACCAAATCGAAAGGTTTCTAATCAGGTGCCCAGAGTTCAGGAGTTCGCTGGAGCCCTTACACCTCAAAAAGGGGAGCTATCCTAGAGTCATAGAGCTAATGCTGAGAGCGGCGGAAATCGCCGGTACTGGACCGTTTGCGGCGGTTGCGGGAGCTATTTCGCAAGTGGCCGCGGAAGCCGGGATCCGAGCCGGTGCAAGTGGCATTTTGGTCGACAACGGTGGGGATGTGGCCGTAATGGGGGAGAAAAACTTCAGGGTGGGGATCTACGCCGGCTCTTCTCCACTCTCCGGGAAGTATGCCTTCTCCGTGGGGGAGGAGGATCTCCCCGTTGGCATCTGCACGAGCTCAGGATCGGTCGGGCACTCCCTGAACTTCGGCGATGCGGATGCGGTAGTGATAGTAGCAGATGAGGCTTCGATAGCAGACGCGGTTGCGACAGCTGTTGCAAATGAGGTTAGGGGAAGCGACATCGAGGAGTCCATAAGAAGGGGGATAAGCCTAGCGAGAAAAATTACGGAAATCAGGGGAGGTCTGATAATAAGGGGGAGATACGCGGGCCTCATAGGAAAGCTACCGAAAATCCATCCTTGGGATTCTAGAGAGATGCCAATTTGATTTATCTGCCCCCGCGAGAAGACCCCTTCCGCAAGGGAGGGGATGGGAGCGGCGATTACTTACGGGTCCCTCTCCCCAAAAAAGATAAAAACTGTAACCACGTATATGCGTTTGGTAAGTATGACAAAACACACATCCTTGGTGCTCCATAACGAGGGTGACGAGGAGCTGTGGGCTTGGGCTCAGTATCGGGCGAAGGTTCTGAAGTTTAAGGACACGAGCGAGTACATGCTCAGGCTCGTGGAAAAGGATCGAAAAGGTGAAATCAAATGGTCCAAGCGGTGAAGACCTTAAAGCTACCCGTCGGCGAGCTCACGAAGGCGAAGCTGGACGTGCTCAACCGCCTTACTGCGCGGTTGACCTACGCCACGCGGCTCTGGCTTGAGGTCATCGGGCGGGAGCGAACGACCTCCAGAACGAAGATCGAGCGGCACAGGAAGGAGATTCAAGCGCAAACTGGTCTGAACGCGGCCTTCGCTCAGGCCACCCGCGATCGAGTGCTGTGGATGTGGCGCTCGTACCGCACGCTGCATCGGGAGTGGCGGCGGCGCGTTCGAAAGCTGGAGCGGTTTTTGAAGCGGACGAAAGACCCGAAGCTCCGCCGAAAGCTCGAGCGCAAGCTCCACCGCCTGAAGCAGCGCGAGCCATCCGAGCCGACGGTCGCGCGGAAGCAGCCCGTGATGTTCGACCGGCGGATGGGGA
>JAGGTB010000007.1 GCA_021163965.1 Hadesarchaea archaeon
CTGCAGAGCCCCATCTGGCGGTTCAGCGTTCGCTCCGCGGTCTTCGAGGGGTACAGCCTGAATCGGTAGCCGAGCACGTCCCCGCCCTCGCACGTGTTTGCGCTACACCCCATTATTGATTTTCGGGGAGAGAGGTCACCGAAAGTATTCCCGCCCCCATCCCCTCCCTTTCGGAAGGGGACTTCCCGGTAGCAAAGTTAAAACTCGCGGGGCGGGGGTTTTACCAAAAGCTCCCTGCTCGGTGGCTTAGAAAGGTGCCTCCTAGCACGGGGGGGCACGGCGTGTAATCCCACATCGACCTTTCTGGGCACCTCCACTATCTTCGCTGCCTCGGGAGGCAACTTGGTTTTGCACCGCTTGCACACGTAGCCTTTCCCCCTTCCGGCGGACTTCATTCGCCTTCCGCAGGACTTGCAAATGGGATTTAACTTCCGCCTCACCCGCATCAATTCCAGAACCTCGATTTTCTCCAGATTAATCGTCAGCGGCAAACCCCGTCTCTGCTTTGCTCCACCGTATACCCGAACTTTATCCCCCGGAACCAATTGCTTTACCACCGAGCGAAATTGCCTCGTCGGCTCGTATGCAGCGCAATCCACCTCCCCGGTTTCGTCTTCTATCTTGAATATGACGTGCCCGCCGGGAATTACCTTCGGATAACCGACCACCCTGCCGTCAACGATAAAGGAACGCAGAGGCTCTACATCCCGAATTTTCGCCCTCACTAGATGCTCATCCGTAGCTTGGTTGGTCTCAAACAAGACGTAGCGCTCGATCGGCTCCTCAACCTTAACCATCCGACTGGCCTCCAACGCCGCCTCCGGGTCCTCGGCGCGGATGCCGTAGAGTACCGGGCATGGCGTATGGGGGGTGATCCTGATCTCCCCGGTCGATGGATCTATATTATCAAAAGTTCGAGGAAAAGTTCGCCTATCCATCTCCTCGACGGAGCGCGCGTCAACCCTTCGCGGGGTCCCACGATTCTCCGGCACCCTGTATGCAACGAGCTCGTAGGTCCTGTCCCTCTCTAGGGTGTTCCCGATCGCTGCAAGAGCCCCGATCACCCCTCGCCCTAGCTTGAATTTATGAACCTCGGCTCCCACGCTCTCGGCAAGTTTCTCCGCCTCCTCAAGAGTTACTATCTCGCGAACGACGCGCAATGACCAATCTTTTAGGGCTTGCGGAATCTTCGAACCTTTATAGAACACTACCCCGGGATCAGTCGTGGGAGAGCGGAGCTCCGCCAACTCGGCCACGGTATCGAGAGTAATTTTCTTCGCCTGGGAAATTTGCTCCTCTCTGACCTCCACCGGCAAAGCAATTCCGCAATTTCCCCGCGTTTTATAGGGACAGTTTGGATTCAATCTGATGAGTTTTGGGAAGCCCGCCAGATTCACCCCTATTTTCTCAAGCCTTTCGATGAGAACCGCCGCCACATAAGTCGTGCACATTCCCGCCTTGGAATCTGTATCATCGACACCTATCAAAAACAACGGCATTTGGGGCACCAGCTCCCGTTTTTCCGCTCCAAGAGTTTGATGTAGCGGCAATAAATCTAAGACCTGTTCCCGAAAAGCTCTTTGTACTTCGCCCGAATGGCGTCGGAATAGAATCTCTCCACACCCTCCTCCGTCTTCGGGTGCCTGAGCATCTCCTGAAGCACCTTGAAAGGCACGGTCGCAATGTCGCACCCGACCTCCGCTACCTCCCTAACCTGCCTAGCGTTCCTTATGCTGGAAGCTATCACCTTCGTTTTCATCCCGTACTCTCTGAAGATGCGAACGATCTTCCTAGTTACCTCCACACCGCTAATTATGCCGTTGTTCCCTCCGATATCCCTCATTTTTCTTACCTCTCGATCCAAGAAAATCGAAGCTACATCGCGGGAGAGCGAATCCCTCAGGCGCTCGCTGAGCCTTGCGTCGAAGATTTCTTTCAGCAGCTCAAAGTCAAAGTAGTCGCCTTTCTCGAAACCGATCCCCAGGTTTGTTCTTATGAAGTCATCTACCCTCCCAGCAAAAGGACTCACGTAAGTCGCCCCGGCCTTCGATGCCAGAAGCGCCTGCTCCGGGGTCATCACCAAGGTCGCATTCACGGGAATACCCATCCCGCTTAGTTCTTTTATCGCCTTCAACCCCTCGTAATCGCTCGCAATCCGCCCGGCCCGAGTATTGACCGGTATCTTTATCACCACGTTTTCGGCTATCGGGTTGAACCTGTCGTAGAGAACCTTCGCCTCCTCGACCATTTTGTCCGCCTCTTGACTCAACACCTCCAAGCTCACGGGCCTTCCCTCTCCAGCTGTCTCACAAATTTCCCCGACGTAAGCTTCCAATTCCACATCCCTGCCGGAGCTCCGCTCCTCCTCGATCGCCTTCCTGATCAAAGTCGGATTAGTCGTCACCCCATCCACCACTCCCCAAGAGATCGCCTCCCTTATCTCGCCCACCTTCGCAGTATCGATGAATATCTTCATTTGGCCAACATCTCCTTGAGCCTCTTGACAGACAACCCCTTTTTCCCATAAATAGCGGAACCTATAACTAGAAGATTCGCCCCGGCCTCCACCGTCAACGGCGCCGTTTCCTCATCTATTCCCCCATCCACACCTATGTCAACATCGAGCCCCCTATCATCAACCATCCGTTTAGCTTCCCGGATCTTTGGAAGCATTGCAGGGATGAACTTCTGCCCCCCGAAGCCGGGATTCACCGTCATGATCAGGAGGGAATCGAGATCCTCAAGCACTTGATCGACAGCACCCAACGAAGTCGCCGGATTGAGTGCCACTCCCGCCTTCACTCCGAGATTCTTGATACCCCGAACCGTGCGTTGCAAATGAGGGCACGCCTCAGCGTGAACAAATATCGCATCCCCGCCGGCATCTACGAACGTGTCGAGGAACCTGTCCGGTGCTTCGATCATCAGGTGAATGTAGAACGGCAATTTGGTCTTATCTCTCAGCGACTGAATAACACAGGGGCCTATGGAAATATTCGGCACGAAGTGGCCATCCATGACATCCCAGTGGATGATATCTACCCCATCATCCTCGACCCTCTTGACCTCATCCCAGAGCCTGCTGAAGTCCGCGGACAGCAATGAGGCTGCCACTTTTATTCTCATCTTAGCCTCTCCTCTCGATTACCTCTTTCGCCTTTCGAACTATATCTGCGGAGGTTAGACCGTACTTCCTGAAGAGCTCCTTCCAAGGCCCGGACTCACAAAACGTGTCCCTAATTCCAACCATCCCCACGGGTACTGGATAGTTCTCGACCAAGACCTCCGCGACAGCCCCTCCCAAGCCCCCGTAAACATTGTGCTCCTCAGCGGTAACCACCGCGCCGCTTTCCCTCGCGGCCTTTAGGATAGCATCTCGATCGAGAGGCTTGATTGTGTGAACGTTGATCACGCTCGCATTTATTCCCTCTTTCTCTAGGTCCGATGCCGCAGCGAGAGCTTCGGCGACCATTAGACCTGTAGCAATTATCGCTACATCGCTGCCTTCCCTCAGGGTCACGCTTTTACCAACTTTAAAGGTAAGTTCCTCTCCAGCATATTTGTAGCCCTCCTCATAGATGCATACAGTCTTCGGCCGAACGAGCCTCATGAAGACGGGGCCCTCATACTCGGCTATCGCCTTCGTTGCAACCTTTGTCTCGATCGCATCCGCGGGGACCACAACCGCCAAGTTCGGCATCGCGCGCATGATGGCTATATCCTCAACGCAGAAGTGAGATACCCCGTCCTGCCCAAGACTTATTCCACCATGAGACACCACCAGCTTCACGTTGAGGCGGGGATAGACCGCCGACTGCTTGAACTGATTCAGCCCCTTCTCCGTACCGAACACGGAAAAGGTGCTCGCGAAAGCTATCTTTCCCGAGGAAGCCAACCCTGCGGCGACCGAAATTAAATTAGCCTCGGCTACCCCAACATCAAAAAAACGATCTGGGAACTTCTCAGCAAACATGCAAGTTTTAGTAGAAGGGGAAAGATCTGCGTCCAAGACGACGATGTCGGGATTGGTCTCCCCGAGTTCAACTAGTGCTTCACCGTATGCCTCCCGCATGTGGCGCTCATTCATAGAGCTCCTCCAAAGCTCTCTTGAGTTCGGCCTCCGTCAGGGGGATACCGTGGTACTTCGAGATTCCCTCATTGAAAGCTTTTTCGATGAACGGGACCCCCTTCCCCTTTTGCGTGTGCGCTATGATGACAGATGGCTTGCCCCTCACCTTTTCCACCTCGTCGAGCGAGTCGAGGATCTGCTTCATGTCGTGCCCATCTATTTCCACCACGTGCCAACCGAATGCCCTCCACTTGTCCGAAAGGGGGTTCAACGACATTACCTTCTCGATAAACCCGCTCAGCTGAAAGGAGTTGAAATCCACAATCGCCGTGAGATTATCTATCTTGTAGTGTGCTGCTGACATCGCCGCCTCCCAGACCTGTCCCTCATCGAGCTCGCCGTCACCGAGCAAGACGAAAACCCGGTATTTCTTTCCGTCGAGCCTAGCGGCTAGGGCCATCCCCACGCCCACGGACAGCCCCTGCCCAAGGGTCCCCGTGGACGCCTCTACTCCCGGGGTTCTCCTCATATCGGGATGTCCCTGAAGGATGCTTCCGACTTGCCTCAGCTTCCACAGCTCATCCTCCTCGAAGTACCCAGCCTTCGCCAAAGCTGCGTAAAGTGCCGGACAAGCGTGCCCCTTCGATAGTATGAAACGATCCCTATCCTCCCACCTCGGATTCTCGGGGTCGTGTCTGAGGTGGTGAAAGTACAGGCAGGCCAGAATGTCAGCAGCAGAAAGGGACCCACCTATGTGCCCCGATTGCGCCTTTGTAATCATTATGAGGGAACACTTCCTTATGTACAGAGCTATTTTTTTAAGCCTCTTTATCAGCTCCTCGTCGTGGGGTGCACTCTTTTCGTCAAACGGTGCCATCCTTCATCCCAGGTCCAGTCATCTGCACTCTCCTTTTTTCACCAGCCTTCAGAGTATTGAGGCTCCAGATTCTTAAGAATATCGCCAAATCCCCCAATGATGCCGGCACACCAGTCGTCGCGTACTTCGGCATCCGGATCCTACTTGGTCAAAT
>JAGGTB010000021.1 GCA_021163965.1 Hadesarchaea archaeon
ACGTAGCTCGCCAATGGCAAATTCGGGGCCTTTTTTGTTACACGTGTAACAAAATGAAGGGGGCCATGTGGGGACATCTGTTATAATAACAATAACAAACGCGCCGCGCCGATCTTTCATTCTGCTGCGACAAAAAGTAGGTCCTGCAATTGGAAATTCCATCGGCGGGCTAGGTGAGAGGTTCGAACAGTCTTGCGACCGTCAATACAAATCATAGCGTCCAAGATTTGTTATAATTATAACAAAGATTTCGGCCGAGAGTTGTTATATATATAACAAATCAAATGGTCCGACATCGGCGCTACTCATGCGTAAAAAAGGCAAAAGTCGCTGGGCGCCCCTCGTTTGTTATTATTTATAACAAACGCAGGTGGTTATATGGACTTAGTGAGGGAATAACATGAGCGGGTTAATTATCGAGGTCAAGTGTTCCGACCTAACGAGGGAAAGCGCGGATGCCGTTTGTAACCCTGCAAATAGCCTTATGTACATGGGGGGAGGAGCAGCGGGAGCGCTAAAGCGCGCAGGGGGAGAAGGAATAGAAAGGGAGGCTTTGAGGATGGCCCCGGTGCCGGTCGGAAAAGCCGTGGTTACCTCCGCCGGGAAGCTGAAGGCCCGGTGGGTGGTACATGCCCCGACGATGGAGCGCCCTGCCATGAGGACTACGGAGGAGAAAGTCTACCTCGCGACCAAGGCGGCACTAGAGGCCGCCGATGGGGCCGGCTCGAAAAGCTTGGTGATTCCGGGCATGGGGACGGGCGTCGGAGGGGTTTCGCGCGAGGCTGCGGCTCGAGCGATGATGAAAGCGATAAGGGAGTTCGAGGGGAAGGCGCGGTCGTTGGAGAAGGTGATTCTCTGCGACATCGACCGCCGGATGGTGAGGGCTTGGGAAGAGGAACTGAGGCGATGATAAGGCTGGAGAGGCTGACGAAGGAGTTCGATGGGTTGACGGCAGTTGATGGCCTAACCTTCGAAGTCGAAGAGGGGGAGATATTTGGTCTACTCGGCCCTAACGGCGCTGGGAAGACGACGACGGTACGCATGCTCTGCTGTCTCATCAAACCCACAGCGGGCACCGCGTTCGTCGGGGGGCTCGACGTACGAAAGGATGCGATCGAGATTAGGGAGATGTGCGGTTTGCTGCCCGAGGCTCCGGGCCTTTATGGGGAGCTCAGCGCTTATCGGAACTTGGAATTCTACGCGAAGCTCTACGGGGTACCGAGGAGCAAGCGCGAGGAGAACATAAAGAAGCTCCTGAAAATGCTTGACCTGTGGGATAGGAAGGACGACCCCGTGGGGACCTTCTCCAAGGGAATGCAGCAGAAGATAGCGATAGCTCGATCCATGGTTCACGAGCCGAGGGTTCTCTTCCTCGACGAACCCACGGCGGCGATTTCGCCTGAAGCGGCCAAGGTGGTGAGGGATTTCATCCTCGAACTCAAGCACGAGAGGTGCACGATTTTCCTCTGCACCCACAATCTTGATGAGGCGGAGAGGCTCTGCGACCGCGTGGCAATCCTCAACAGCAGGCTCATCGCGGTGGGTTCCCCAAGCGAACTCGAGAAAAGCCTCGGGCTAGGCAAAACGGAGGTGCACTTGGAGCGAGTTAGCGAGGAAATCGTAAGAGCGGTCGAGAAGCTGGACGGGGTAAGGGACGTGGAGGTTTCGGGGAACAAGTTACTGGTGGGAGTACGGGACCCCGACGAGGTGAACCCGCTGATAGTTGAGACGGTGGTCGGACACGGTGGGAGGGTGCGATACGTGACGCGCACGCCCCACGCCCTCGAGGAGACGTACCTGAAGCTGGTGAGGGAGGGTGAGAGCGGATAGGATTTGGGAGATAGCTAGGAAAGACATGGCGAGCGTGCAGAGATACAGATACGTGCGGCTCGGGCTAATCCTAATGCCGCTGATTTTTGCTGTTTTCATCCCTCTGGTGTTAATATATCCTGTAGTTGCCGGAGAGGAGGCCCCTAAGGATAACGAGCTACCCCCGTTCGCGCGGCCGGGGATGCCCTCTAAGGAGGCGATGGTGGCTGGACTCATTGACATGGCAACCCTGATGTTTATGGTCATCCCCGCAGCCATCCCATCGACGATAGCCTCTTACACGCTAGTCGGCGAGAAGGTGAACAGGCAACTGGAGCCCCTGTTGGCGACTCCCACTACCGACCTTGAGCTTTTGATGGGGAAGTGCATGGGTGCTTTCATCCCAACAATGCTGACGACCGTTGCATCTTTTGTGGTCTTCATTTTAGTTGTCGATTTTCTCACCCTGCCTCTCTTCGGCCACATGATCCTGCCGAATCTGCTCTCCGCGGTAGTCCTGCTGGTCTATGCTCCCCTAATCTCCCTTCTTTCCATTTCTTGGTGCGTTTTTATCTCCTCGAAAGTGACCGACATACGGGCGGCGGTGCAACTAGGGGCGCTAGGGGTTCTGCCCCTCATGGCATTCTACGTTTTGTTCGTGGGTGGGATCCTATCACTTGAATCGCTGACCCTCGTAGCGTTTGCCTTGGTATTGATCTCGGCCAGCGCTGGACTGTTCGCCCTCGGCAAGGTAACTTTTCAAAGGGAGAAGATTCTGACGCGGTGGACATAGCACGATTCGGTGGCGAGCGTTTGTCAATTTTAATCTACCGCCGGGCAAGCCCCGTCGCTGAAGCAGGAAGCCCCCCGCGGAAGCTGGGAGTAGTTCACACAGATAATTTGGCGCAGGGACAAGAGGTTCGTAGTTGTTATATATATAACAAATGCAGAGGAAATCCGGCTGATGCAGGCGGTTTAGATTCCCAGTCGTCTCCTGCAGGTTTCGCAAAATGAAGGCCCCTTCTCGTCGACGTTCACTATGCTGTTCGAGAAAGACATGACGCATTTGTTGTCGGGACAATGCCTCAGCCCGAGGGAGTGCCCGAGCTCATGGGTGGCTTCCTTTGCGCCGCGCTCGATCAGGAGTTCGTAGTCCTGGCTCCCCCCGTAGAAAATAGGGTTTAGGCGGTGCAGGGATACTAGGGCGAAACTCCCCGGGCACTGAGCCTGCCCGAAGACGAAGTTGAGGCCCGGAGCATACAGGTCACAATCGGTCACCGCGAGCACTTTTTCTCGGGGTGAGGCCCGCACGCTGTTCTGCAGGTGCTCGAGGACCACATCAGCGCGGTATTGGCCCCTCTTCTCGTTGTACGCTCCCACCGGCATTCCAATTCGCTCGCCTATGAGGCAACGGTCAAGCAACGGGAGGAAAGTCTTATAGATCCTCTCCGCCATATCTCGAAGCATTTCTCCCCCGAGTTTTGCCATCGGCACTATCCTAGTTATCAGCTTTCGACGGTGAATCACGGGTAAAGTTGACGACTGATAATTTATAAGAGGGTCTGCTTGGTCCTCTCGGCGGGTGTCGGACAATTATTCAAATGCTGATGGACTTAGGTATGCGGAAATTTTAGACATCAAAGCCGAGAAAAATAATGCAGAAGAAGAGAAGCGCCCCCGCCCCCCGTGAGGATTTTTAGGTTCGGCCGAGGATATTCCACTGGGCGGCTTGATGTACGGGGAGATGCTGGAGGAGGAGATACTCAGGGAGTCCGTCTTCGTGGATCAGTCCAAGCTCTTGCCGGATTACGTCCCCGAGAGACTCGTGCACCGCGACGAGGAGTTCCGGAAGCTCTCCGGGTTCTTCCGCCCCGTGCTGGAGAACAGGTCGAGCCAGAGGGTCCTGATCACGGGTCCTGTTGGAGTAGGCAAGACGGTTCTCGCCAAGAAGTTCGGCCAGCAGCTCCTCCCCGCGGCAAAGAGGCGCAACTTCCGCATGGACTACATTCACGTGAACTGCCGCAAGCACAGGACGCCCTTCATGGTCCTGCACCGGATCGCGAGCTACTACAATCCAAGGTTGCCCCCCCGCGGGTTCTCCCCCGAAGAACTTTTGGACATGACCGTCAGGTGGTTGAACGGGCACGATGCTTACCTGACCCTCACGCTCGATGAACTCGACTTTTTCGTCCAGCAAAACGGCCCCGATCTCCTCTACTCCCTGAGTCGCGCGACGGAGGAGTCTGGAGCCCCGAACCGATTGAGCATAATCGCCATTTCCAGAAGCGATAGGTTCCTGAATGTTCTCGATCCCGCTACCCAGAGTACCTTTATGCATAACAGGGTAAGGCTCGACAAGTACAGCGCCCGCCAGTTGTCGGACATCCTCGCCCAGCGCGCCAAGGAGGCGTTCAAACCCGACGCGGTCGAGGAGGACACCATTAGCCTGATAGCCGACATAGCCTCGAGGTGGGGAGACGCGAGGTTCGCGCTTGAGCTCCTACTGCGTGCGGGGATGTTTGCGGACGAGGAGAGGGCGGGAAAAGTGACCCCAGAGCACGCGCGCAGGGCGAAGGCCGAGGTCCACCCCGAGGTTCGGAGGGAGGTGCTATCGGAGTTACGACTCCACGAACAGTTGCTCATGCTGGCCCTCGCCAGACGCCTGAGGATCACCGGCGGCGCATACGTCCTGACGGGGGAGCTCGAGAACGCCTATCGGGTCGCCTGCGAGGAGTATGGGGAGAAGCACCGCGGACACACCCAGATCTGGCAGTACTTGGGGCGGATGGAAGGCTTGGGCCTCATCGATGTGCGCCCCTCCGGCAGGCCCCACCACGGTCGTAGCAAGCGGATAAGCGTCCCCGATGTCCCAGTTGGCATGCTCGAGAAGGAGCTGGAAAAACTATTGAAGAAGAAAGTGAAAGGTTAACCCGGCGAGTGGGGCGGTGGTCTAGCTTGGTCTAGGATGCCGGCTTCGGGACTGAGGCGGAAAAGCCGGAGGTCCGGGGTTCAAATCCCCGCCGCCCCACTTTCACTTTTCCGGCTCAAAGGATGTACGGGGATTTTGTTACACGTGTAACAAAACCCGGCGATTTCCGCTCTTATAGGTGCGGGTGTCACACCGGGCGCATAGAGTTAACTCTGTCGGCGGGAAGTCCCCCTGCGCGAGCTGGGGGATGAGGGCCGAAAACCACATATTCCCCTCCAGCGTCAGTCTCCTT
>JAGGTB010000011.1 GCA_021163965.1 Hadesarchaea archaeon
GGGCCCGTGGTCTAGTGGCTATGACGTCGCCTTGACGAGGCGAAGGTCGAGGGTTCGAATCCCTCCGGGCCCACCACTAGCAATTAGAAACTCGAGGAATGAAGGGGATGAAACTAATAATTGCTTCTAGGGACGACCCAGCCGCTGTAAATATAGTAGACAAGTTGTTGAAAATTTACAATTTTGTGAAACGCGGAGAAAATCCGGAGCTATATGTCCTGCGGGAGACATCTCTAGTTTGCGTCTCCGGGGACGTGACGAGGCTCCAAGAGTTGCCGGTCAGCGCTGACGAAGTGATAATCGCTTCTCGGCACGTAAGTGAGTCTGGACGATCGGCGCTGACGGTCCACGTTCCTGGCCACCCGGCTAAGTACGAACTCGCTATTGCCGCTCCCGAGACCGTTAAGGCTGCGCTGAGAACACTTATTCACGCACGAGATGAGCTTCGGCTCTCTTACGATGTATCACTTGAAGCGACCCACCACGGGCCAGCGGGACTAGGAGTTCCAGTCACCTTCGTGGAGATTGGAAGCTCGCCCAAGGAATGGGAAGATCCGAGGGCAGGTAGGGCTGCCGCGCGCGCGATAATGGCCGCGGCTGAGAGTTCCATCAGAGGGCCTAAGGCTATCGGTTTTGGAGGCACCCATTATTCTCCCAGACACACCGAGCTGGTTTTGAGGACAAACATTTGCGTGGGGCATGTGTTTCCCAAGTATCTTGGCCTGGATGAGAGGCTGATCAGGACGGCCGTTGACAGGACTAGGGGAGGAGTGGAAATTTTCGCTCTCGACTGGAAGGGTCTCCGGGGAAGGCAACGAGAAATGCTGAGGAATATCGGCGAGAAGCTAGGTGTCCAAGTGATTCGAGAAAGCGACTTACTAAAAAACCTTTAATTAATGAAGATATAAAAGGCGAGCAGATATTAGGTAGCGTGTCGGAAGGTGCGATAAGTGGCGGAAAGGCGATCGGATTTGACCGAGTCGGCTGATGAGGAACTTGAACAGGTGTTACGGGAAGCTCGCGCGCGGATAGTTGTCGTTGGATGCGGTGGAGCCGGAGGTAACACGGTTTCTCGCATAATGGAGGTCGGGATTCAAGGTGCTGAGACAATTGCGGTAAACACCGATGCGCAAGATTTGCTCTATACCGCGGCGGATCGCAAGATTTTGATAGGTCGAGAGACTACTGGGGGGCTAGGCGCTGGCAACGACCCGGAAAAGGGTGAAGCCGCAGCTAGGGAGGATGAGAATCTCATAAAGGATTACATCCACGGCGCCGATATGGTGTTCCTCACCTGCGGTTTAGGGGGAGGAACTGGCACGGGTTCGATACCGGTTATAGCTGAAATCGGAAAGAAACTTGGGGCGCTAACGGTCGGGGTTGTTACTATACCGTTTACGGTGGAGGGTAGGCGCAGGATGGAAAACGCGGAGAGGGGTTTGCAGAAGCTATGTGAGATTGCGGACACGGTGATAGTAATCCCGAACGATAAGTTGTTGGAGGTCGCTCCAGACTTACCAATTCCTGCGGCGTTTAAGGTAGCTGATCAGTTACTGATGGATGCAATAAAGGGGTTAACCGAAATGATAACTAAGCCCGGGCTCATCAATCTCGACTTCGCGGACGTACGTGCGGTACTTCAGGACGGCGGCGTGGCGATGATTGGAATAGGTGAATCGGACACCGAGAATCGGGCTGCCGAGGCAGTAGAGGAGGCGTTGAATAGTCCACTGCTAGATGTAGATATAACTGGCGCCAGCGGGGCCCTAGTGAACGTTATCGGTAGTCCGGACATGTCTTTGGAGGAGGCAGAGAAAATAGTTGGTAGGGTGTCAGAGGCACTCGACCCGGAAGCCCAGATCACTTGGGGGGCCCAGATCTCGGATGAATTGAAGCGTGCCATAAGGGTTATGGTGATACTCTCGGGCGTGCACTCACCTTACGTGTTCAGACCCGGGGAGAAGCCGCCGAGAAAAAAGGCAGCAGAAGCTGTTGATCTAGGACTGGAGCTACTTTAAATGTTGCGGAGATTCCTCTACGAATGCAGGCGAGTGCTACGTGTTGCCCGGAAACCCGAAAGCGAGGAATACTGGAAGATAGCAAAAGTAACGGGTATTGGCATAATGGTGATCGGGATTGTGGGATTCGTAATAAGGTTAATAGTCGAGCTCATAGGTGCGTGAGAAATGGAAGAGCTAAAGGAAAATGAAGAAATGGAAGGGGTGCGAGATTCCAAGGTCTATGTAGTCAGGACTACGATCGGGCAGGAGAGGAGTACAGCTGATATGATCGTGGCGCGCGCGAGAAATTTTGACTTGCCGATAAGATCCGTGTTGGTTCCGCAGGGGATAAGAGGATACGTGTTCGTCGAGGGAAGGGACAGGATTTCGGTGGAGCGCGCGCGCATGGGGATAAAGCATGCTAAGGGAGTTATCCGCGGAGAAGTCCCGCTCAATGAAATCGAAAACCTCCTCGTCCCCAAGTCAACAGTTACTGGGATGGAAATAGGAGACATAGTTGAGCTCACTGCGGGGCCGTTTAAAGGCGAAAGGGCTAGGATCATCCGCATCGATGAGAGCAAGGAAGAGATTACAATTGAGCTCTTTGAAGCCACGGTGCCGATTCCGGTAACAGTCCGTGGGGACAGCATAAAGATAGTAGAAAGGAGAAAGGAGGAATGAAAAATGAAGGCGAAGGAAGTGAGGCCGGCGATGCGCAACATCGATCTGGAGCTGAGGATAGTGGAGAAGAGTGAGCCGCGCACGTACATCAGCAGGCAAGGGCGAGAGGGACGTGTGGCAACAGCGGTAGGAGAAGACGACTCAGGGCAAATTAAGGTCTCTCTCTGGGACGACGACATCGATAGGGTAAACGTGGGAGATCTAATTAGAATTCAGAACGGCTACTCTAGATTGTTTAGGGATGAAGTCCACGTCAGCGCCGGCATGTATGGGAAGCTTGAGGTCATCAAGAAGGGCGAAGAGGGGTAAGCGCAAGGCGTTTATAGCGTTCGGTTTCCGAGCTCAGGAGCGGTGAGTCCGGTTTCTAGCATCAAAAAGGGATCAAGATGTCAGATGAAAAAGATGCTATCCGGCGGAGTATGATATCCCTGAGGGCGAGGCTGTCTAGGGAAGAGGTACTGGGGGCGAGCGAGCGAATTCAGGAAAAGCTGTTCGATCTCCCGGAGTTCGTTGCTGCCCGAGTGGTATCCTCCTATGTGGCGAAGAAGGAGAATGGGGAGGTGGAGACAGAGGGGTTGATTAGGGAGAGCTTGAAAATGGGGAAGCGCGTGGTGGTTCCGTTCGTTCAGGGAGCTGGAGAATTATCCTTCTGTGAGCTGAAAGACTACGATTCGGAGCTGGAGCCAGGCGCTTTCGGTATCTTAGAACCGAAGTCCAGCAACAGGAGGGAGTTCCCGTTGCGCGAGATCGAACTCATGGTAGTTCCCGGAGTAGCTTTCGATCTCGATGGATATAGACTGGGGTATGGGAGGGGATACTACGACAGGGCCCTGCGAAGGGTATCCTCGGAGAACCCCAAGGCCCTTTTCGTCGGACTCGCCCACGACTTTCAAGTCCTCGATGAGCTTCCCCGTGGAAAAGCGGATGTGCCGGTTGACGTGATAATAACCGAAAAAAGGATGATATTCCCCAAGTGACTACTTCTGAGACACTTTCATTTGCAGGTCTCTTTCGATGTTCAATTTACTGCGCAACGCATTACAAAGCCCATCCTACAGAAAGTTAAAAGATGAAGAGAATATCAACGTGTGGAAACGTTGGAGGTTCGGCATGCCGAAGGAGGTGCTGGGGGTTCTGGCTTCTGGCAGGGGGTCGAACTTTCAGGCGATAATCGATCAGATAGAGCTGGGCGTCTTGAGGGACGTCGAGCCCGGAGTCTTGATTTCCAACAATCCCGATGCCCCCGTGCTGGAGATCGCTGAGGGTCACGGAGTTGAAAGGGAGGTGATTGTCCCGAAGGCGAAAGGGGAAGAGGGCAGGCTGGAGTTCGAGCGGGAGGCGCATAAGATCTTTGAGAGCCATGGGGTTACTTTGGTGGTTTTAGCGGGGTTCATGCGCGTGCTGTCCCCCTATTTGATTCGCAGGTATAAGTGGAGGATGATGAACATTCATCCCGCCCTACTCCCCGCTTTCCCAGGTTTGCACGCTCACAGGCAGGTGTTGGAATACGGCGCCAAGGTTTCCGGTTGCACGGTGCACTATGTAGACGAGGGGGTCGATACCGGTCCGATAATACTCCAGCACGCAGTTCCGGTGCGGGAGGACGACACGGAGGAGACTTTAGCTAAGAGGGTTCTGGTATTCGAACACAGGTTGTACTCGAAGGCTATCCAGCTTCACGCGGATGGGAGGTTGAGGGTGGAAGGGCGAAGGGTCAGGGTGGACTATAGTGGGGGCTGGGAGGAGGAATGGAACAGGCGCCAGCTTGCGTACATTCGGCGCCAGCGGGAGCTCTGGGAGAGGAGGGGGATTCCGTGGGTGGAGTAGAAGGTAGGTCCAAGTATGCGGAGATGGGCGTGGACGTAAGAAAGAGAGGGATAGAGGTCTTCGAGGAGAGCGTGGCAAATCTCTTTCCCCACGCCTTCTGTACGGTCGCGCGGGATCCCGAGTTGGAGGATCGAGGGATAGTCCTACACGCGGACGGTGCCGGGAGCAAGCCGCTTCAGAACTATCTCCACTGGCGGGAGACGGGGGACACCGAGTGGTTCGAGAGCATCGCCCAGGACGTTGTCGCGATGAATGTGGATGACATCATCTGCGTGGGGGCGAGCCCGATTGGCTTCGTGGATTACGTTGCCGTGAACGGGTTCAAAGTTCCGAAGGAGGATCTCCTCGCCCGCCTTAGCTCTGGGTTCAAGCGAACGTTCGGGTTGCTAAAGGACTACGGGATCGACATAGAGTTCTTGGGAGGAGAGACCGCGGATCTGCCAGACCA
>JAGGTB010000043.1 GCA_021163965.1 Hadesarchaea archaeon
CGGATGGCGTGTACATCGAGCCACTTACCCCCGAGATAGTTGGTAAGATACTCAAAAGGGAGAGACCCGATGCATTGCTTCCGACGATGGGAGGGCAAGCGGGGCTGAACGTGACGATGCAGCTGAAGGAAATGGGGGTCTTGGACGAGGTAGGTGTAAGGGTAATCGGCACTCCGGTGGAGTCGATTGCAGCTGCGGAGGATAGAAGACTTTTCGCGGAACTTATAAAGAAAATAGGGGAGCCGATCCCGAGATCCGAGGAAATCTCCTCCGTTGAAGAGGCCATAGAGGCGGTGGACAAAGTAGGAGGATACCCGGTACTCTGCAGGGCCAGCTACGCCCTGGGTGGTACTGGCTCCGGGGTGGCCCGGAACGACGAGGAACTAAGGCGCCTTGTGACGACGGGGCTGGATATCAGCCTGAACAAAAAAGTCGCTATAGACGAGTGCCTTTTGGGTTGGAAGGAGATCGAGTACGAGGTGATGCGGGACAGCGCCGACAACTGTATCGCCGTTTGCAGTATGGAGAACGTGGATCCAATGGGTATCCACACGGGTGAAAGCATAGTCGTTGCGCCTTCGCAGACCCTCTCGGATTGTGAGTGCCAAAAACTGAAGTCCGTCGCCTTGAAAGTCATCCGGGCGCTGAAGTTGAATGGAGGCTGTAACATTCAGTTCGCGGTTAACCCAGAGAAGTTTGAGTACTATGTCATCGAAGTTAACCCGAGGGTGAGCCGTTCTTCGGCGCTTGCCTCGAAGGCCAGCGGGTATCCGATCGCTAGGGTCGCGGCCAAGCTGGCTTTGGGGATGACGTTGGATGAGATACCCAATCACGTCACCAAAGAGACGCCGGCCTCTTTTGAGCCAGCGCTGGACTACATCGTCGTCAAGATTCCCCGCTGGCCTTTCGACAAGTTCGCCGAAGTCGATCAGGTCATAGGCAGCCAAATGAAGAGCACGGGGGAGGTCATGGCGATCGGGAGGACGTTCGAGGAGGCCCTGCAGAAAGCCATAAGATCGCTGGATATCGGGAGGTTTGGGCTCCTAGGGGATGGGAAGGACCGACCGTTGTCGGACGTCGGGAAGGTCAAAAGGGCGCTGTCCAATCCCACCAACAACAGGATTTTCCACATCGTGGACGCGCTCAAGCTTGGGCTTTCGGTTGAGGAGATCTCCAAGCTCACGGGGATAGACCCGTGGTTCATCTGGAAAATCGAGAGGATCCTGAAGATGGAGAAAAAGCTGAGGGACACGGCTTTGAACGCTTCAGACTTCGAAGGGGTGTTGAGAGAAGCGAAGCGGATGGGTTTCTCCGACAGGCAAATTGCTCACTTGCTTGAGACTACGGAAGATAAGATCCGCGAGATCCGGAAGAAGAGGGGGATCAAGGTAACCTACAAGATGGTCGACACCTGCGCGGCTGAGTTCGACGCGAAGACACCCTACTACTATTCCACTTACGAGAGCGAGGACGAGGGCCCGCCGAGCAAGCGCAGGAAGGTGGTAGTCATAGGTGGAGGTCCGATCCGTATAGGCCAGGGGATAGAGTTCGACTACTGTTGCGTGCACGCCGCGATGGCCTTGCGCGAGGAGGGGATCGAGGCCATAATGATAAACAACAACCCCGAGACCGTTTCGACAGACTCAGACATCTCGGACAAACTCTACTTCG
Organism: Hadesarchaea archaeon; assembly: GCA_021163965.1. Classification (GTDB taxonomy): domain Archaea; phylum Hadarchaeota; class Hadarchaeia; order Hadarchaeales; family JAGGTB01; genus JAGGTB01. The sequence continues at coordinate 1,672 of JAGGTB010000043.1, forward strand.
AACCCATAACTTTCGAGGATGTTATGAATGTGATCGAGAAGGAGAAGCCCGATGGCGTGATAGTGCAGTTCGGCGGTCAGGCCCCGCTGAACCTCGCTGGGCGTCTCGCGAGGGCCGGCGTGAAGATCCTTGGAACCCCGGTCGACAGCATAGATAGGGCGGAGGATAGGGAGCGTTTCAGACAGACCCTCGCTAAACTCGGGATTGCTCACCCAAAGTGCGGGAGCGCCACCTCCGTGGAGGGGGCCAAGAGGATAGCGGCAGAAATCGGGTACCCAGTTCTCGTGAGGCCTTCCTATGTTCTCGGAGGAAGAGCTATGGAGATAGTTCAGGACGAGTCCGAGCTCGAACACTACGTGCGGGAGGCCGTGGAGGTTTCACCGGAGCATCCAGTTTTGATCGACAAGTTCCTTCAGGACGCGACGGAGCTGGACGTTGATGCATTGGGGGACGGGGAGAATGCCTTCATCGGCGCGATAATGGAGCACATCGAGCAGGCAGGCGTCCACTCGGGGGACAGCGCATGCGTTATCCCTCCTCAGACCGTCGGGAGCGGGGTGCTAGAGACGGTCAAGGAGTACGTCGTAAAGCTCGTGAGGGAGTTAAAGGTCGTGGGTTTCATAAACCTCCAGCTGGCCGTTAAGGACGGCACGGTGTACGTGTTGGAGGTCAATCCGAGGGCGAGCAGGACGGTTCCCTACGTGAGTAAGTCGATAGGTCTCCCCTTGGCCAAGTTGGCGACTAAGCTGATGCTAGGGAAGACGCTGAAGGAATTGGGGCTGGAAGGAGGCGTGGCAAAAATTGAGCATGCATGCGTGAAGGAGTCGGTCTTTCCGTTCGCCAAGTTGCCGGGGGCGGATCCAGTTCTGGGACCCGAGATGAAGTCAACGGGGGAGGTTCTGGGGATAGATGTGGATTTCGGAAAGGGGTATTTCAAGGCCCAGGTTGCGGCAGGGAACGAGTTGCCGACGGAGGGAGCGGTGTTCGTGAGCGTGAGCGACTCGGACAAAGAGGCGATCGTGCCGATCGTTAGGAGATTCAAGAAGATGGGATTCAAGGTGTACGCCACGCGGGGGACAATGAAGGTCTTGGAGGAGAATGGCATTGAAGTCACGAGGGCCCTGAAGGTCAGCGAAGGAAAACCGAATGTCTTGGACCAGCTCAGGGAAGGAGAAATAAACCTCATTATAAACACCCCTACGGTTGGGAAGAGGCCAGCGAGGGACGGGTTCAAGATAAGGAGACTTGCCGTGGAGCTCGGGGTGCCCTACATAACCACGGTGAGGGGGGCAATCGCGGCGGTGAATGCCATCGAGAGCATTCGAAGGGGGGCCGTGACGGTGAGGTCGATTAACGAATATCAAGCGAAAATTGCTAAAGCTGGTTAGCCTTTTTTCTCTCGCCAAGGAGGCGGGAGAAGTCTCCGATGGATGCGGGGCTGGCCCCGTCGGCAGGGGAAATAAAATCTCACTCGGCCTATCTCTTCCTCACCGCACGATTTTCCTCGTCTATCTCAAGGTCCTCGAAAACCGTTGGGGCGTACTTCTTCAGGATCCTCAGGATCTCGATTGCCATCTCCCTTATCTCCCATTGGGCGGACGGGTCCCCCCTCAGCTCGATTATGTGGCGCCATTCTCGAAAGTTCGCGGTGACCACTATCTCGGTTTCTGTGGCGTTGGGGAGCACGAATCTCGCGTCCTCTCTCCTTACGCCGAGCTTTTCCAGTTTAGAGTAAACCCTCTTTGCCTTATTCATGAGCTCCGTGAAGAGGGCATGGGCTTCTGGGTTGCTCTTTATGCTCTCGGGCTCGACGTATCCGAACCCGCTCTCGTCTACGTACCTCTGGGACCTCTGAGTGTAGGAGCACAGCCTGTGCCTGACAAGCTGGTGCGTGAGGGCCCTCGAGACCCCGGAGATCCTGAAAGTGGCGTACGCGTGTTCGAGCACCGAGAGGTGGCCGAGCTTGATGAGTTTTCTTATCAAGACCTTCTCGGTGCCCTCCCCCTGCTTGTTGAAGGACTTGTAGGAGGTCCTCGCGGCGCTCTCTATGAGCTTCTCCGCGTTAGGGGTGATGGATAGCAACTCAACCTTCGTCTTTCTCCCCCCGATTATTTATCTCCAGCAAGGTCGCTAAATCCTTGTCCGCGTAGAGCTTGGGTAGGGCCGGTTCGCGATCTCCGAGGTACTTCCCGGCATATGCCTTTTCCGCCGGGGATTCGGTTTTCATGAAGACGATCTGTCCCACGCGGAGGCCGACGGGAAGATAGTAGGTAACTGGGAGGTGGTTCACAACCCCCATCGTCCACACCCCATCGAATCCGATATCCCCCAGACCAGCGCATCTAGCTATGCTTATGCCCGCTCTGGAGAGGGAGGAGCGACACCTGAGGGATGGGACTATGTTCTCAGTAGTTTTCGTCCTCTCGAGAGTTGCGGCCAGTACGAAACCGTGAGGGGGGATCTTTATGAACCTCCCCCGAATTCGGCACCCTTCTATGTCGATGGTCTCCTCTTTGGCTTTCCTCCTTTCGTAGACCTTCTTGATAAGGTCCTTCACAAATGGGAAGAACACATCGATGTCGTCCCTTAATACATAGTAAACGGGTCCTACCCTGACGTCATATCCATTGGTCTGAAGCTGTTCCCGATTGAAAGGGTCTATAACAATTGTGCCCTTCTTAATCTCCCGCAGGATATCTTTGTCCGATAGGAGCATGGGTGGGCCCCAGTTGTCGTTATGGATTTCCATCTCCAGGGATTTAAGTAGCCTAGGCCAAGGCCACATTGTATGGCTTTCGCTCCCGGAACTCCTCCTGCTTTCCGGCGTTCCAGTTGCGCACGGGCCTGTAGTACCCGACGACGCGGGAATAGACCTCCGTGGAGGCACCGCACCGCGGGCACTTCGGAGCCTCTCCACTCAGGTACCCGTGGTTGGGACATATGCTGTAGGTCGGGGTGATGGTAAAGTATGGGAGCCTCGTGTTGTGGGTCATGCGCTTCAATAGGAGCTTCACCTGGTGGCCGTTCTCCAATCTCTCCCCTAGGAAAATGTGGAAGACCGTACCGCCGGTGTAAAGTGTCTGGAGGGGCTCCTGATGTTCCGCGGCCCACACCACGTCCTCCGTCGCGTCTACGGGAAGCTGCGTCGAGTTCGTGTAGTAGGGGACGCGTCTGCCGGCCGTGATTATGTCCGGGTACTTCCGCTTGTCTATCCGCGCGAGCCTGTA
>JAGGTB010000051.1 GCA_021163965.1 Hadesarchaea archaeon
CTGACGACGGGATAATGCCGCAGACGAGGGAGCACGCCGCGCTGGCTTACACGCTTGGAGTCAACCAATTCGTAGTAGCCATAAACAAAATGGATCTAGTGAACTACGAAAAGCAGCCGTACGAACTCCTAAGAGATGAGTTAATTTCCCTACTCGAGGGGATCGGGTACAAAGATGCCGAGAGATTTTCATACATTCCAATTTCGGCTTTTCACGGTGAAAACGTGACGAAGCGCAGCGACAAGATGAGTTGGTACTCCGGACCAACCGTTCTGGAAGCCCTAGAGAAGCTAAAGGAGCCGGAAAAACCTGTGGACAAGCCATTGCGAATACCGATTCAGGATGTCTACTCCATAACCGGAGTGGGCACCGTCCCAATAGGGCGAGTGGAGACGGGAGTGCTGAAAGTCGGCGACCAAGTGATTTTCGAGCCCTCCGGAGCGAAAGGCGTCGTTAAAACTATAGAAATGCATCACGAGCCCCTCAAGCAAGCTATGCCGGGGGACAACATAGGATTCAATGTGCGAGGGGTATCGAAAAACCAGATAAGAAGAGGCGACGTCGCGGGGCACGTCGATAATCCACCTACTGTCACTAGGGAATTTATCGCGAAGATGGTGGTACTTTCAGTACCCACGCGGATTGCCCCCGGATTTACCCCGCTTTTTCATTTCCACGCGGATCACGTCCCGGGAACTATCGTTGAGATCCTACAGAAAATCGACCCGAGAACCGGAGAGATAACGGAGGAAAACCCAGAGTACCTGAAAAAGGGAGATGCCGGCGTCGTGCGTATCGTCCTCTCCAGACCCTCCGTAATAGAGAAGGCAAGTGATATCTCCGAACTAGGGAGATTCGCCGCTCGACACTGCGGACAGACCGTCGCAGCTGGAGTTTGTACAGATCTTGTTCCAGCAAAGTAATCTGCCAAGCGGAGCCTTGAAATTTTGCCTCATGGAAATGCTCAGATGGGTCTCCACCGACCCGCATGCAGCTACCGCAACCGAAGTCCCCATGTTGGGGACCCCTCCGCCTTGGCGGGGAGAGAAGATCAGACAAAATTGAAGGAGTTTGTTAGTCCTTCCGCCCCCGGCTTCCCCGAGAAAGGACAAGTTCAGGATCCGGAATCTCAGGACCGACCAGTTTGTGCTTCGTTTTTTCCTCCCTCTCCTTGAACCTTCGAATATCTTCCACCTTCACCCCGACGGCTTCGGCTATCTCATTTTCGTCTAAGCCTAGGTCCAAGCCAGCATAAATCATGTCAAGTTTCTGATACGGCAAACCGAGTTCCACTTCATCCACTTGGCCCGGCCAAAGACCTGCAGACGGCGGTTTTTGGAGGATGCGATCTGGAATCCCGAGATATCTTGCCAGACTCATAACCTGCACCTTGTAAAGACAGCCGAGAGGCGCGAGATCGGATCCCCCATCCCCATACTTCGTGAAGTATCCAGCCCGTATTTCGCTCCGATTACTCGCTCCCACAACGAGCCGATTTAACGAGTTAGCGAAGTAGTAGAGAACCGTCATTCTCACCCTGGGTTTTATGTTTGCCACCGGAATACTCTTATCAGCGTTTGCATCAAGGGCACCCAAACTCCTGCGGAGTTCCTTCACGGGCGGTGCGAGATTAACTACTTTAAACTCTATCCCAAGCATATTTGCTACCTCTCTAGCATCTGCAACATCTTGGGGATCCGTGACCCCGGCATCCGGCATCGAGATCCCGAGCACATTTTCACTCCCAAGAGCACTCGCACAGAGATGAGCTATGACCGTGGAATCCACTCCCCCGCTCAAACCCAAAACTACTCCGCTGGCCCCTGCCCCCTCAACCTTTCCCTTGATAAACTCCATCAATCTACGTTTGACCTTCGCCGGTCTTATCCTGAGTTCACTACGTATTTTTCTCAAAGCCTCGTCCATTTCGTCCCCCCTTAGAAGCGTTTGGGATAGGAGCCAAGTATCTTTAATGTCGCGACTTTCGGTTTTAGGGCCTCCAAGGCCTCCCTGACCTTTGGATCCTTGCGATGCCCCTCAAAATCTACGAAGAACAGATAGTCTCCCAAGGCTTTCTTCGATGGTCTTGATTCTATTTTTGTCATGTTTATCTTACGCTTCGCAAATTCCTGGAGGATTTCGCACAGAATCCCCGGTCTGTCCTCTTTGGTATAAAATACAATAGAAGTCTTGTCGTTGCCGGTGGGTTCGCTGTCTCTCTTCGCCAAGGAGAGGAATCTGGTAATATTCTCCTCCCCCGTTTGGATGTTCTCCCTGAGTACCTCCAGTCCGTATACATCCGCTAAGACCTTAGAACCAATTGCAGCCAAGTGTTTTTGCTTGAGCTTCCTGATTTGCTCAGCTGCTTTCGCCGTGCTCGTCATCTCTATCAACTCGGCCTTCGACAGATTTTTCCGGAGGAACTCCCTGCACTGAGCGAGAGCCTGAGGATGGGAGAGAACCTGCTTAATATCCTCAAGCTTGGCTCCTTTGACCCCCAAAAGACAGTGCGCGACCGGAACGACAATTTCTGCCTGAACTTTCACATCGAGCCACGCCAAAGCATCGAGAGTTTCCCCAACGGAACCTTCGCGCAGACTTTCGACTGGCACTATCCCGGCATCAACCTCCCCCTTAACTACCGCCTCAGCAACATTCGTGATCAAGGGATACGGAACTATCTCCACTGTGTTGCCAAAATTCGTGCGAGCTGCGAGCTCCGCATAAGTCCCCCGCGGACCCAGAATCCCAACTTTCAACCTTCATCCTCCTCATACAACTTTTTGTAGGCAGATTTTGCCTCTGCTTTGCCGACGATTTTACTGGCGTCTTCAAAAATCTTCCGCAACACCTTAGCGTCGCCCGCATCGAAAGCCAGACTGAGGGACCTGCAGGCCTCCAAAACCGCGCTACGAGCTATCGAGGCGTACTTATTATGGATTTGAAGCTCTCCGTGCACATCCGGATTTGTGGCAAGAAACGCCTCTGCCAATCTAAACAAGGCAGAAGAGAAAGGGGTCTGAAGCTTCTTGGCCATCTCCACATTCTTTGTGGATCTAAGCGCAGAAATATACGCCATTAAGATGAAGTGGGCCATGCATTGCGTGGTTGCCATCAGATGATCGTGCTCATCCGCCGTCATTTCTACGACCTCCGCGCCGAGGCTCTCCAAAAGTCGCTTAAATTTGTGGTAAATCTTCCCGGGTCTGACGGGAATCGAGATGAAAATTCGTCCTCTAACGCTTTTGGCTCCCGGGCCGAACAAGGGGTGAAGAGAAACCACTTCCAGTTCCTCGCTAAGTTTCCCCATTTCATCTATTACTTCGGCCTTAGCGGAGGCCACATCCATCAAAAGGGATCCGGATCTCATGTATCCCGCAACCTCTTCCATGACATTCGGGGTAACCGCTATCGGCACGGCCACTAGAACTATGTCCGCATTCGTCGCCACTTCCTCGCTGGTATCTGCATGCTCGATGCCCAAATCCCTAGAGACTTTCTTCGCCCTACGGGTGTCGATATCGGTGATTGAAACGTCCCACCCCTTCTCCTTACCAAAGCGAGCGAACCACGTGCCCATTGCCCCAGCGCCCACTATCCCAAGTCTCATCTTTCACGCCTCAGTTCCCTCTCAGCCGCAGCTCTCATGGTTTTTATTGGAGCCTTTCTTCCGGTCCATATTTCAAACGACGCGGCGGCTTGGTGTATGAGCATCCCCAGTCCAGTCACTGTTCGCGCGCCCGCCTTCTCAGCCTCTTGGAGTAGCTTCGTTTTGAGCGGTTTGTAAACGATGTCGTTGACTATGAGTCCGGGATGCATCATATCCGCCGTAACTAGGGCCTGATCCACATTTGGGTACATCCCGACTGGAGTTGCATTGATGAGGATATCCCTGTCAGCTAGGGCTTCCTTTAACTCCTTTCTCCCGAGCTTCACCACCTGTACCTTGGCACCTGTATCCCTCTCGACAGCTGCCGCCAGCTCCTTCGCTTTTTTAAGGGTACGATTCGATATTGTTAGCTCGGCCCCGGCGCCAGCGAGTGAGAAAGCTATCGCGCGCGCAGCGCCCCCTGCGCCGAGAAGTAATACCTTTCGTTCCTTCAATTCGATCCCCTCATCCCTCAAGGCCTCAATCGCGCCCATGCCATCCGTATTGAATCCGATGAGTTTTCCCTCATCGTTTTTAATTGTATTAACAGCGCCTGCCCTCTTGGCAAACTCATCGAGCCTGTCCACCATGTCAAGAACAGCCACCTTGTACGGAATGGTGATATTCAGTCCAGCTATGCCCGGCATTCTAGATCTCTTGACTATGCCTGGAAGGGTATCCCAAGTAACGCGAAAGGCTATGTAGGTATAGTTAAGCCCAACTTTCTTGAAAGCCGCATTATGAATCGCTGGAGAGAGAGAGTGTTCCACGGGGTCGCCTATGAGAGCAACTAGCTTGGTTTTTTCCGAAATCATTTTTTCTCGAGTTAAGAAAGGTATTTTTAACTAAAAATCCTTCCCCACATGTCGCGACGAGATAAAATTGACCCTCAAGTTCCCCGCGATCAACCCGATGATATACTGATCAACATAAAGCTTGTTGATTGCCTTTTTTTCAAATAAAAGACAAAATACTTCCATATGAACGAACTTGGGAAATTTCAGGTTACTTTCAGCCAAAAGAAGTAAAAAAAATCCTCGACAACCCACGAA
>JAGGTB010000045.1 GCA_021163965.1 Hadesarchaea archaeon
ATATATATAACAAAGATTTCGGCCCAGAGGATTGTCATTCACATAACAAAGCGGCGCCACGTGTTCGCGCGCGTAAAATCCATTGGCTGGCTTTGTTATAAATATAACAAGCGCCAAAAAAGCGTATTGGCTCGAGGGGCTTAGGGTGAGACGATCAAAATGGTGAAAGTCGAAGTCGATCCCCGCCAGGCGAGGCACCTGCTCTCAGCCCGCCCCGCCGTCCTGGTCACAAGCGTGGGTAGCGACGGAAAACCCAACATCATACCCATAGGCTGGTCCATGCCGACGTCCTTCAACCCGCCCCTGGTCGCCATCAGCGTAGGCGTGCGGAGGTTTTCCCACGAGTTGATAGAGGATTCCCAGGAATTCGTCGTCAACCTGCCCTCCAAAGACATGAGGGACAAGATCATGGTCTGTGGCTCCTGCTCCGGGAGGAGGGTGAACAAGTTCGAGAGGGCCGGCTTGACCCCCCTCAAATCCCTGCGCGTGAGGCCCCCCAGGATAAAGGAATGCGTGGGACACATCGAGTGCAAGCTCGTGGACAAGCTCCGAACCGGGGACCACACGATCTTCGTCGGCGAGGTCGTGGCGAGCTCCGCGGACGAAGAGGTCTTGGACGAATCGGGCACCCCGAGCCCGCTTCTCGCCGAGCCAATCTATCACCTCAGCGGAAGCGATTTCGGGACCCTCGAAAGCAAGCTCGAAACCCCTAAACATTAAACTCTCACGCGCCAACTTTCTATTGATGTAAATGGAGGCACGGGCTCACGTCTACGTCGGGGGCAGGGTGCAAGGGGTCTTCTTCAGATACGAGACCCAGATGCGCGCGAGGAGGCTGGGCGTCAAGGGATGGGTTAGAAATTTGTCGGACGGACGGGTGGAGGCCGTGTTTGAGGGGGATAGGGAGAAGATCGAGGAGATGCTGGAATTTTGCAAGCGCGGACCGCCCGGAGCGCAAGTGACCAACCTCACGGTCAAGTGGGAGGAGCCGACCGGAGAATTCTCGGATTTCGAAATCCGCTACTGGTGAGGGAGATGAGGATAAAACCGCTATCTGAGATCATGGAGGAGATGCACAAGCGCTACAGGCGCTACCCGAAGGAGCAGAAGAAGTGGAGGGTTCTCGGGGGAAGGGATGAGCGCGGATTCACCGACCTCTTCTTCTACGAACCCGAAGGCAGTCTGTGGCACGTCAAGGGGGAGCCGAAGTCCCCCTACGAACTCTTGGGGGCCGGGGCAAGATTCAGCATCAGAAAGATCGACGAGGAAATTCGGAGGGCCATGGAGCAGGGGCGCCCGCTTCCCTTCGGGATAGTTTCTCCCCACCCGACTCGAGAGGACATTGCCATAATAGCCGCCGGGATTGGGAGGTATCAAAAGTCCACCAGAGCGTTGAGGGAACTCTTCTCCCCGAAGCAACGGAAAATAGACAAAAAGCTCAGCCTGAAGATAGAGGAGCTCCGCAGGAGATATGGGTTGGACACCGGTTATGGATAGCTCCGGCGTTAGTAAGAAGATTGAATAGCTGCGCCGACAAGTTTCAAGCTGGTGGAGATGACCAAACGTAAAACGGCTTTCGATCTGCTGGTGAAGCCCCTCAGGAAGCTCCTAGCCGAAAGGGGATTCATTCGCCCCACCCTTCCACAGGAAAAGGCAATCCCCCGCGTGCTGGAAGGAAAAAACGTCCTCTTAATAGCCCCCACGGCGACGGGGAAGACGGAGAGTGCGTTTCTTCCCATCCTCCACAAGATTTTTGAGGAGCAGTTGGCGAGACGCGGTGGCATCAAGGCCATCTACATTACCCCCCTCCGCGCCCTCAATCGCGACATGCTCGACAGGTTGCGCTGGTGGTGTAGATCCCTCGACTTGAAGATCTCCGTCAGACACGGCGACACAACCATCCGCGAACGGGAAAAGCAAGCCATCAGTCCGCCGGACATCCTCATCACCACGCCCGAGACCCTTCAGGTAGTATTGGCCGGCAGACGCCTGAGCAGGGGGCTGAAATCTGTGCGCTGGGTGGTGGTCGATGAGGTCCACGAGCTCGCGGACAACAAGCGGGGGACGCAGTTGGCCCTCAGCCTAGAGCGCCTGCGGAGGGTCAAGGGGGGAGACTTCCAGATAGTGGGCTTATCTGCCACCATAGGAAGCCCGGAGGAAGTCGCCAAGTTCCTGGTTGGGAATGGAAGGGAATGCGAGATAATCGACGTGACCGTAACTAGGAAGGTCCAGATAGATGTGCTCTACCCCGACGTGAAACCCCAGGACAAAGTCCTCGCATCCAACCTCTACACGTATCCGGAGGTAGCCGCCCGCCTGCGGGTGATGCGCAAACTGATCGAAAAACACGAGTCCACCATCGTCTTCACAAACACCCGCCCGATGGCTGAAGTCTTGGCCAGCAGGTTTAGGATGTGGGATCTAAAGTTCCCCATCAGCATCCACCACGGTTCCCTCTCGAGCTTCGCCAGGCTAAGAGCAGAGCGAGGGCTGAAGTCGGGAGAACTAAAGGGGGCAATAAGTACCTCGAGTATGGAGCTCGGAATAGATATAGGAAGGATAGATTTTTGCATCCAGTATAACTCTCCCAGGCAAGTCACGCGTCTCCTCCAGCGCATCGGCCGTAGCGGCCACAAGGTCACGGGGGTAGCAAAGGGGGCGATAATCGTCCAAGATCCGAGCGACGCCTTGGAGTCGATAGTTATCGCCTCCCGGTCCAAGAAGAGAGACCTCGAGCCCGTGAAGATCCCAGAAAAACCCTTGGATGTCCTAGCCCATGAGCTCGCGGGCATGCTGGTGGCCTCGAGACAGTGGAGCACGGAGGAGGTATACGAGATGATCAAGCGCGCCTATCCCTATAGAAACCTGACAATGAACGAATTTCTCAGGGTGCTCAGGTTCATATCTGGCCTCGCGAGAAGGTTGGCTTGGCTACCGCCGGGAGAAGAGGTCTTCGAGAGGCCGAGGGGAGGGAAACGGATATTTGACTATTATTTTGGCACCCTTTCGATGATTCCGGAGGTCAAGCAGTACCTGGTAGTGGACGACGACCTCAATCGACCCGTGGGAATTTTGGATGAGTCCTTCGTGGCCGAGTATGGAGAGCCCGGAGCCAAGTTCGTGATCGGGGGATCCATCTGGAAGATCGTCCAAGTCTTCAGGGATAAAGTCTACGTGAAGGCGGACGATGACCCGCTCGGAGCGGTCCCCAGCTGGGTCGGGGAAGAAATTCCCGTCCCCTACTCGATAGCCCAGGAAGTAGGGAAAATCAGGAGGGAAACCGAGAAGCTGGTTAAGGAGGGCTCGAGCTTTAAGGAAATCGTGCAACATTTCTCGAAGCTCTACAACGCGCGGAAGGGCGTGCTGAGGAAGGCTCTGAAAGAGGTCTACGAGCAAGCGCGACAGGGGCTCCCGGTTCCCACGGACCTGCGGGTAACCGTTGAAAAATGCGGGGGGGACACGAACGTGATTCACGCGTGCTTTGGAACCCTCGTTAACCGCTCGCTCGCGCGCTTCATCGCCCGCCAAGCATCCGAGGAACTCGGCGAGTCCGTGGCTGTATCCATTGACCCGTACCAGATAATCATAAGGTCGAAAGCGCTCACCCCGGAGGAGCTCGTCAACATCCTCAAGGGCGGGTTCGGGGTGGATTTCCGCAACGCTCTCAAATCCCTCATCGAGGACAGTCGCTTCTTCAGATGGAGGATAGTCCAAGTCGCCCGCAGGATGGGGGTGCTAGACAAGGAGGCCGAGATCACGAGCGGGGTCGTGGACAAACTCGTGAAGGGGCTCCGCGGCACGCCAACCTACGAGGAAGCCTTCAAGGAGGTCGTCCACAAGGATTTGGATTTGAACAGAACTCTAGAGATTCTAGAAAAAATCAAAATCGGGGAGATCGAGCTAGTCTCGTATGGCGCGCGCGAAAAGCCTACTCCCCTCTCCGAGACTGCCTGGAAACATAGATCCATCGCCTTAGAACTCGTGACCCCGGACCGACTGAGGATGCTCGTCCTATCTTCCGTCCGCGCTAGGCTTCTGAGCGAAAGCAGAACCTTCGCGTGTACTAACTGCAGGGAGCATGTCGAGGTAAAAAACATCCACGAGCTGGAGGAACGTCCCGCGTGCCCAAAGTGCGGCTCTGAGGCAATAGGGCTCGTCGAAAGAGAGCCCAACGAGGTGCTCAGGGTCTTCGATCTTCTGAAGCGATCGCCTGCCCAAGGAGAGCGAAGCAAGGTGTGGAAGGAAATCAAGGAAACAGCAAAACTCGTATCAAAATATGGGAAGCCAGCAGCAGTCGCGCTGGTCGGGCGTGGAGTCACCCCAAGCGCGGCGGAGAAGATACTGGAAGAGGAGGAGAGACTCTCTGACAGGTTCTTCGAGCTGATACTGGAGAAGGAGCGCGAGGCCATGCTCCGGAGCCGCAGGTGGTGGTCCTAATAGTTTGAAGCTCACCCAATCTACCTCGGCATCGAGCAAACTCTCCACTTTCCCCCACCAGCCTAGAGAATAGATTGTCAACCACAAGCATTCCGTAGCGTCGTCAGCCTGAATCGGTAGCCGAGCACGTCCCCGCCCTCCGCGCGTTCGTGTTGCCACCCCGTTATTTGATTTTTGCGGGGAGAGAGGTCGCCGAAAGTATTCCCGCCCCC
>JAGGTB010000035.1 GCA_021163965.1 Hadesarchaea archaeon
CATCCCCTCCCTCTCGGAAGGGGACTTCCCGGCGGTAGAGTTAAAAAAAAGTCGGCGGAGGAATTAAAATTATGCACGATGCTGTCGTCGTCGGAGGTGGCCCAGCCGGTTGTTTCTTCGGGAAATTACTCGCCGAGCGCGGGTTCAACGTTGCAATTCTAGAGGAACACGCGGAAATAGGACGGCCGATGTGCTGTGCCGGAATCGTAGGGGCTGGGGATATTGAGAGGTTCGGGATTAAATCGGATGCCTTAGTCCTAGACAAACTCCGAAGGGCCGTCGTCCACCCGCCGTCGGGAGAACCCGTGGAGATAGGCAGAGGGCGAACGGAAGCGGTAGTCATCGATCGGGGGGAATTCGATCGGAAACTCGCTGAGGAAGCCATCCGAGCCGGAGCGGAGCTCTTCTTGAGAACGAGGTGCATCGGGGTAACCTTAGAAAAGGACGGGGCTTCGGTAGACGCTAAGTCCGAAGGAAAACGGGTTAAACTCCGCGCAAAGCTCGTGGTCGGCGCTGATGGCCCAACTTCCGTCGTGGGGCGCAGAACTGGATTGTTGAAGTCCCCGACAGAGGCAATCAAGTGCGCGCAGGCCGAGATAGTAGCGGATATCGCTCCGGGCACGGCAGAGATTTACCTCGGGAGCGGGGTCGCCCCTGGATTCTTCGCATGGGCAGTTCCGGCCGGAGATGCATGCCGGGTTGGGCTGGGCACGACCGAGGGAAATGTGAGGGAAAAACTCCTGAGACTCCTGAAAAGCCGTCTCGTTTCAGGAAAAGTGAAAAGCAGAAATATGATTCACTTTACTGCCGGGATTATTCCGGAATCTGGGCGACGGCGCATATGTGGGGAACGCGTGCTCCTTGTTGGAGACGCCGCGGGTCAAGTGAAACCCCTTACAGGAGGAGGCATATATCTCGGGCTGAGTTGTGCACAACTGGCCGCGGATGTAGCAACCCGAGCTCTCGAACACGGACCCGAAGGGAGAATCCTGAAGGAGTATGAAGATGCTGTGAAAGAGAGATTCGGCAAGGAGTTCGAACTCGGCACGGTGATGCGCAGGATCTTCCGTCGAATGTCGGATAAGGACCTAGATGTCATCCTCAAGTTACTCTCGAAGCCGGATATCAAGGAACTCGTGATAAAACATGCGGACTTTGACAAGCATGCAGAACTTCTAAGTATACTGATTAAAAAGGGGCCGGGCTTGCTGGCAAAATTCGGCGCGCGAAAGTTAGCAGAGTACCTCAGGCGAATGTTCAAATCCTATACTCGTCCTATTCCCCGCGCAAAAGCCTAGCGACCTTCATGACGTCCTTGGGTCTTCCGACTATTGTGACTTGATCCCCTCTCCTTATCTCCGTATCTCCCCGCGCGGGAATCAATTTGTCCCCACGGGAGATCATCGCCAAGGAACAATTATCGGGTATCTTGAGCTCCCTAATAGTCTTGCCCACGGCTTTCGAGTTGTCCCCCACTGTGACTTCCACGACCTCCCCTTTTCCGGCCCCGATCCCAAGAAGTCCGTACATCCCAGGGCCACTTACCGCTTTTTCAAACAACATCACAGCGGCGCTACTCAAGCTAATCGCGACATCTACGCCTAGTTCCTCAAACATTCGCGCGTGTTCCTCATCATTCACCCTTGCTATTACCCTCGGAACACCCATCTTCTTGGCCAGTTCGCACGCCATGAGGTTGACCTCATCTCCTTGAGCCAAGGCAACGAGCACATCCGCTTTCTCAACTCCGGCATCCTTCAACGTGTCCATGTCTGCGCCGCTTCCGTGAATTACCAGAACGTCCAGCTCCGCGGCCAACTCATGAGCCCGTCGCTCGTCGCTCTCGATGATGACCACGTTGTTGCCACGGTCTGCCAGCCTTTTCGCCAAACGGGAACCGGTTTCTCCCCCTCCCACTATTACGATGTACATGTATCTCGGAAAGACTTCAAGCATCACAAATATAAGTCTAGTGTTAGGAGTTTAGATGAGGTTCTAAAATGCCACTCAGACCAGGCAGAGCCTACAGGCACTTCAGCGGACCGGCGTATACGCGCAAGGAGTTCATTAAAAGAACGCCGGGCATACGTGTGATCCTATTCGATCGAGGAAACCCAGATAGGGACTTCCCAGTAGTCATGACCCTCATCGCGGATGAGAAGGGTCAAATCCGCCACAACGCCCTTGAGGCAGCCAGGGTGGCCGCAAATCGCGTTTTGGAGTCCGAGGCTGGGAGAAACAACTACCACCTCAAGCTCCGGATATACCCTCACCAGATCCTTCGAGAGAACCCGATGGCCGTGGGGGCCGGCGCGGACCGCATTTCCGACGGGATGCGCCTAGCCTTCGGCAAGCCGATAGGAGCTGCTGCTAGGGTAACCTCAGGGCAAAAGATATTGACCGTGCGGGTGCCGAAGGAATTCGTGCAACTGGGGAAGGAGGCCCTCAGGAGGGCCGCCATGAAGCTTCCCATCAAAACCCGGCGCATCTTCGAAAAGGGCGGGGAATTAATCGGTTCCTGACTCGGCAACTGACGCGAGAATTTCATAGAGCGCCCTGGCGGCCACGAAAGCCGTGATTCCATTGTCGTAGGGGGGAACCAGCTCAACCACATCGAACCCGCAAATTCTCATCCCGCCAAGTCCGCGCGCAAATTTGAGCAGATCGAGCGTTGAAAGCCCTCCAGGTTCTGGAGTTGAAACCGCCGGGGCAAATGCGGGGTCGAGCACGTCCAAATCCAGCGTCAGATAAACCGGGGAATCACCGACGAGTTCTCGAACCTTATCTGCTACCCCGCGGAGGTCTTCGAGTAGGTCCTCCGCCGTGAAGGTTCTGATTCCGACCTCCCTCGCGAACTCCTCTTCCTCCTTGGAGCAAGACCTCGTGCCCAGTTGGATCAAGCGCTCCGGCGGTAATCGCTCGAGAACCCTGCGCGTAACCGTGGCGTGGCACACCCTCTTCCCCCGGTACTCCTCGCGCAGATCCCGGTGCGCGTCGAATTGTAGGAGATAAACGTCGTCGAAAGCCCTCAGGGCGAAGTAAGTGAGGGTGTGCTCTCCCCCCATTAGCGCTGGAATCTTTCCATCCCTGCGAAGCTTCCGGACTACTTCCCTGATGCGCTCACCCGCCGCGGTCATATCGGCACCGATTAAGTCCAGATCGCCGATGTCGGAGACGTGTAAGTGCTCGAAAACATCGAGCCTGGGCATAACGTATGTTTCAAGGTTCATAGAAGCCTCCCTGATTTTGGCCGGAGCGAAACGGGTTCCCGGGCGGCACGAGGAGGTGAGATCCAGCGGGATACCGGCGAATACGACTTCGGCCGCCTCGTAGGATTCGTCGAAGCCACCAAATCCCGGTTTGACCTCTCGGAGGTATCTCGATATCATCCTACTCCCCCTCCTCTTTGTGCCGTGGGCAAATAAGCATCTACCCCGCAAGGGGCAAGGGCGAGAAGGAATAGTACAAAGGATTTAATCTCAAATCCCGCAAGAGGAAGCGGAGGTAGAAGATCAGGGGGACACATGGAAGAAATCTTCACAGTTCTCTTCATCCTCGGGGTGGCGTGGGGGGTCGGACTGCTCTTCGAGAAATTGGGCCAGCCCCTAATCT
Source organism: Hadesarchaea archaeon (assembly GCA_021163965.1). GTDB lineage: Archaea > Hadarchaeota > Hadarchaeia > Hadarchaeales > JAGGTB01 > JAGGTB01. The sequence continues at coordinate 3,613 of JAGGTB010000035.1, forward strand.
TGGGAGAGCTCCTAGCGGGGATCCTCATCGGCCCTCCAGTTCTGGGCCTCGTGGGGGAAGCCCCCGACGCCATTTTTGCGTGGACCCCGCCCCTCGATGTACTCGCGAAGTTGGGTATGTTTTTCCTGATGTTTTACGCCGGGCTAATAACAGACCCGAAGAAGCTGAGCGGAAGAATAAAGACATCCCTCGGCGTCGGGGTGGCGGGAACCCTCACTCCTCTCCTCTTCGGGTGGCTCATCGGGTGGATATTTACGCGAGATTTCTGGATAGCCCTCCTCCTGGGGCTCGCCATCTCAGGCACCTCGCTTGTTACCAAGGTGAGGATCCTCGGCGACTTGGGCATCCTCAGATCCAAGCTGGGATACATCATGATGGGCGGGGCGATGGTCGATAACATCCTCACGTTCATCATCCTCGCCGTCGCTCTCAGGGCGATAACCGGGAAAGCGGTGGGACCAGCGGATGTCCTATACACGGTAGCGCTAGTGCTAGCTTTCTTTTGGATAGTTCTGTTCATCGGCCGCTATTTTTACCCGCTGGTGGGGGAGTTCTTCACTCGGCCCGGAGCAAGAGGGTTCACCTTCGCCCTAATTATGGGGCTCCTGATAGCTGGCATCGGACAGGTGCTCGGGCTCCACTTCATAATCGGAGCGTATCTAGCCGGGCTCTTCGTGCGAGAGGAATTTGTCGGTGAAACGTTCCAAGACTTAAACAGGAGATTCCAAACCCTCAGCCACGGCTTCCTAGGGCCCATATTTGTCATGAGCGTTGCTTTTCACGTGAACTTCGAGGCCTTGGGGGGAGAGGGGATGTTCCTGATGGCGCTAATAGCGGTTGCAATACTTGGAAAAATTGTGGGGGCTGGGGGAGGGGGTTACCT
>JAGGTB010000046.1 GCA_021163965.1 Hadesarchaea archaeon
CTTCTATACCCCCGTGAAAGTTCACGGTGCGCGGGCGGGGGAGGGTTCGGTGGAGTTGCTCGGGATGGACAAGAGGATCGAGCCGATAGATGAGATCTACCGCGGGCTCCCGGATGTGCCGGATGAGTTCTTCGATTATACCGTGACCGGGAACGCTCCTGTAGTGGTCAGGGAAAAACTGCTCGTGGACGTGATGAAGATGGCGGTGAATGTCGTTAACGCCTCCCTAGAGCTGTTTCCCCCCGGAATGGTGGGTCCCTTTTGCCTCGAGACGATCTACCACCCGGCGAGGGGTTTCACGGTATTTGAGATCTCAGGTCGGATAGTGGCCGGGACGAACTTGTACCCGGAGGGTTCCCCCTACTCCCCCTACTTCTACGAGGAGCCGATGTCCACGGGGCGCAGGATAGCTAGGGAGATAAAGGAGTGTGCGAAGAGGGGCCTGTTGGACAAAGTGATTTATTAGGCCCGCGACTATCTTAGGGTGAGGCGAGAGGTTGATCGAGAGGGAGACCATTCAGGAAATAGTTCGTGGGTACGAGCCTGAGAAGATAAAGGTAGGTGTAATAGCGAGCCACTCCGCCTTGGATACATGTGATGGAGCCGTGGAGGAAGGATTCCGGACCCTAGCGGTTTGCCAGAAGGGGCGAGAAGCCCCCTACGTCAAGTACTTCAAGGCCGTAAGGGACGAAGGAGGAAACCTGCTCAGGGGCTGCGTGGACGAGGCGATGGTGCTCGACAAATTTTCTGATGTGCTGAGGGAAGAGGTTCAGGAAAAGCTCCGATCGGAGAACGTCCTCTTCGTTCCAAACCGCTCCTTCTCGTCTTACTGCGATGTGGGAAAAATCGAGGATGAGTTCGTCGTTCCCTTAGTCGGCAATCGCTCCATGCTCAGGATGGAGGAGCGCGGGGAGGAAAGGGACTATTACTGGCTCTGTGAGAAAGCCGGCCTCCCGACGCCGGAGAAGTACGAGAGCCCGGACGAGATAGACTGTCTGGTGATGGTTAAGCTCCATCACGCGAAGATGAGGCTCGAGCGCGGGTTCTTCACCGCCGCGAGTCCGGAGGAGTTCAGGGAGAAGTCCCAAAGGCTCATCAGGGCGGGGGTGATAAGGGAAGAGGACTTGCAGAGGGCTAGGATCGAGAGATACATAGTGGGGCCAGTTTTCAATCTCGACTTCTTCTACAGCCCGATTGGGAAAGGGGAGGAAAGGCTGGAGCTGCTGGGAATCGACTGGAGGTTCGAGAGTAGCTTGGACGGCCACGTGAGGTTGCCGGCGCCCCAGCAGATGACCCTCCCGGAGCATCAAAGGGAACCTATATACACGGTGTGCGGGCACAGCACGGCTACCCTGAGGGAGAGCCTCCTGAGGAAGGTGTTTCCGCTGGCGGAGAAGTTCGTCGAGGCGGCCGAGAAATACTTCCCGCCGGGCGTGATAGGCCCCTTCTGCCTTCAGACGGTGTGCGACGCGAACCTGAACTTTTACATTTTCGACATAGCGCCGAGGATCGGCGGTGGAACCAACATCCACATGTGGGACGGTCACCCCTACGGGAACGTGCTCTGGCGCCGGAGGATGAGTACTGGGCGCAGGATGGCGATGGAAATAAGAAGGGCAATTGAGATGGACAAGTTGCCTGAGATAGTGACGTGAGCGCCTTTTCTACAGTCGCCACTTCTCCCCCACTACTTTATCGAAAACCCATCCGAAGGACTGGGGCTCGGTGAGGAAGCGGAGTTTTTCCGGCTCGCGAATGAGCCAGTACATTTCCTTCCCCTCCTCTATTCCCAGCTCCCGAATGACGGTTGGCTCGATCCGCCTGATTTCTGGAAGTTCCCCGTAGTTCGGATTCTTCACGAATTCCCCGCTCACGAGCTCGTAGTAGGCTGCCCCGCTCAGCCTTCGGTACTCCTCGTACTCGGAGTTGAAGCTCCTGCAGATCCAATTCGCCATCCGGAGCGTTTTCTTCCCCGGGTTTATGATCACGTGTCCGTAGTTCGGGGGAAGCAGGATCTTTTCCCCCTCCTCGGCCTCCACCAGCACGACGTCCTCTATATCCCCGCCAGTTGACCTCTTCTGAAGTAGCACGTGAACCTTTCCGTCCAGTACTTCATAGATCTCTGGGTACCTCACACCGGGGACGCACTCCGGATGGTAGTGTCCAAGGGTCTTGACGAACTCCTTCCCGAGCGAGCGGGGCGGCATCACCGTTATATCGTAGCGCAGGTTGTTCCTCAATATCCTGTCGCGATCCTCTTCCAGCCAGAGATCTCTGTACATGAAATAGAGCTCCTCGTCCTCGTGGTCCTTTAGCCACCCCTTGTCGAGGATAGCTTCCTTCATGTCCCTAGCTCGCCTGATGTGGGGTTCCCTGCTCACGTCCCCGAACTTCAGAACCCCTCCGGTTTCCATGGGCTTCAGCGACATGTTTCAAGAATACTCGTAGGTTATAAAATAAGTTGTCTTAGCGGGACAAACCTCGAGATCGAGAATCCTATCTACTAGCTCCACCAGAGCTGCTAGTCCTCTTCCTCCTCAGTGCCGCGCGGAGGAACTCTACATACACGGGGTTGGGCCTGTTCGGCCTGGAGGTAAACTCCGGATGGAATTGAACCCCGACCATCCAGTGATCTCCCTCGACTTCAATGGCGTTTATTATCCTCTCTGAGACGTCCATTGCCGAGATGGTCAGTCCCCGCCCCTCGAACCTGCGGGCGTACTTCGGGATTATGTGGTACCGATGGCGGAAACGCTCGCGCACTCTCTCCTTCTTGTACGCATCGAACAATTTGCTCCCGCGCTTGACCACGATTTCGTGGGCACCGAGTCTCATCGTTCCACCTTTCTCGGATATCTTCCTTTGCTCTGGCAACAGGTCGACTACGGGGTGCGGGGTGTCGGCGTCGACCTCCGTGCTGTTCGCCTCCTCTAGGCCCTTTTCGCGGCAAAACGCGATGAAGAAGAGCTGGGCGCCGAAGCAAATCCCTAGAAAAGGTATTCTCGAGTTCAGAGCTCTTTGTGCCACCTTTATCATCCCCTCTGCTCCCCGGGTCCCGAAGCCCGGTGTAAGGAGGATCCCGTGATACTTATCCACTATCTCGACCCTGCTCGGGTCTTCCTCTACAATCTCCGTGTCCACGAATTCTATCTTGGCCTCGACTCCGAGTGCCACTGCCGCGTGTTCTATTGCCTTGTTAATGCTCACGTAGCTGTCCAGAATCTGAGTGTACTTCCCGGGCATCGCTATCCATACAGGTTCCTTCTTCCTCTCGAACAGCTGGACCGTTTTCTCCCACGAGGAGAGCTTAGGCCTCCGTGTTCGCAGGCGGAGGATATCGCACAGGTAATCGCCCAGCCCTTGCTTTTCGAAGAGGAGAGGGATGCTGTAAGTCACGGGGGTGTCGGGGTTCGAGATGACAGCCTTAGGCGGGACGTTGCTGTAGAGGCTAATTTTTCTCCTGGCGCTTTCGGTAAGGGGCCTCTTTCCCCGAGCCACTATCACGTCTGGCTGGAGACCCGCGGAGAGGAGGGTCTTCACGCTGTGTTGCGTCGGCTTCGTCTTCAGTTGCCCCACCGTCTCCAAGTAGGGAACTAAAGTGACGTGGACGAGAGCTGTCTGGCCTGGATCCTCCTCAAGCCTGAACTGTCGCACAGCTTCGAGATAGGGGCTGGCCTCTATGTCCCCAACGGTTCCCCCTATCTCCGTGATCAGTACGTCGGGGGAGCTCTCCTCAGCGACCATCCTTATTCTTCTCTTTATCTCGTCCGTGACGTGGGGAATTATCTGAACAGTCTCCCCGAGAAACTCCCCCGCCCTCTCTTGGAGGAGCGTGGATAGGTATACCTGCCCGCTCGTGATGTTGTTCCTCGGGTGCATGTTCTTGTCCAAAAACCTCTCGTAGGTCCCGAAGTCCTGGTCTATCTCGGCGATGGTAAAGGTGAAGCCCTTGTAGGGGGTGAACTTCCAGACCTTATCTGTCACGAAAACTTCCCCATGCTCTATTGGATTTAGGGTTCCGGGATCCACGTTCAGGTAGGGGTCAATCTTGATCATGTCGACCTCAAGGCCCCTAAACTGAAAGAGCTTCCCGATGGCGGCGGCGGTCGTTCCTTTCCCGATCCCCGACAAAACGCCTCCGGTAACGAAGACGTACTTTGGCATGTTGGAATTTGGGTAAGATTCGTATTTTAACTTTACCGCCGGGAAGTCCCCTTCCGAGAGGGAGGGGATGGGGGGCGGGAATACTTTCGGCGACCTCTCTCCCCGCAAAAATCAAATAACGGGGGTGACAACACGAACGCGCGGAGGGCGGGGACATGCTCGGCTACCGATTCAGGCTGACGACGCTA
>JAGGTB010000016.1 GCA_021163965.1 Hadesarchaea archaeon
TTCGGGCCGTCCCAGCCCTACTCCAAGGAGTTTTTATCACCAAACTATAAATGCGTTCCGCCTCTCGTCCCCCCCCTTTCGGAAGGAGACTTCCCGGCGGTAAAGTTAAAATAAAGTTTCCTTTCTATCTTTATCCAGGATCGCTTTGGGGTAATGCGTCAGGCGGGACCTTGGCCCGTCGGTTCCAAGCGAACCTCGATTTCGCTGTTCGCCGGGTTCTGTGTCCCCGCACGGGCTGTTGCGCCTCACAGAGGCGCTCGCTCGCGGATCCTACGATTTTCGTTTCCCGCGATTTCTTTGCCTCTTGCGGGTATCGTGGGAGGCCTTGGTCCCGCCAATTTAATTTTGGTATTAATTTGGTATAAAGTGTGTTGGGTATGGGGCCTCAATGCGGGAGTTTGTCTTAAGCCCCTCTATCCTTCGAGCTCCCGCTTCACGTCGCCCCACCGCTTCTGTAACTTGACGTGCGTGAATTCCCTTGCATTCGATCCGACGTAGTCTGCAACCACGTGCCCGCCACCGATCACGTAGTACTTATAGATCACGAGCCCTTCTAGTCCAGTCGGTCCGCGCGCGTGGATTTTGTTCGTGCTTATCCCGACTTCCGCGCCCAGACCGTACCTGTACCCGTCGCTAAACCTCGTTGAAGCGTTCAGCATCACGCTCGAGGAATCCACCTCCTGTAGGAACTTGAGCCCTGCTCTGCGATCCTCCGTGATTATTGCGTCCGTGTGCTTCGAGCCGTAAGTGTTTATGTGTTGCACCGCCTCCTCCAGGCTGTCGACCACCTTGATCGAAATTATCAGGTCTAGATACTCCGTTCTCCAGTCCTCCTCGGTGGCCCTCTTGACCTCATAGTCCCTCAGCACCTGCAGGGTCTTTTCGCATCCCCTCATCTCGACGTTCGCCTCGGAGTACTTCTCGGCGATCCTCGGCAGGAACTCGGTGGCTATATCCTTGTGCACCAGCAGTGTTTCCACGGCGTTGCAGACGGCCGGATACTGGACCTTCGCGTCGAAGCATATGTCCACGGCTTTCGCGAGGTCGGCCCCCCTATCCACGTAGATGTGGCATATCCCCTCCGAGTGCCCGAGCACGGGTATCTTGGTGTTCTCCTGCACGTACCTCACAAACTCCTTGCTCCCCCTAGGGATGAGCAGGTCCACGTACTGGTCGAGTTCCAACAACCTCCTCACCTCCTCCCTCGCCTCTATCAGCTGGATCCATCCCCGGGGGATCCCCTCCCGCTCGGTGGCCTCAGCTATTATCTTAAAGAGGGCCTCGTTCGAATTCTTAGCTTCCCTCCCTCCTTTCAGTATCACGGCATTGCCAGACTTTAGGCAGAGGGCCGAAATCTGGGGAAGCACATCGGGGCGGGCCTCGAAGACCACTCCTATTACGCCTATGGGGCAGGAGACCTTGTAGAGCTCCAGCCCCCTGTCCAGCTCCATGGAAAGAAGGGTCTTCCCAACGGGGTCCTCCAGCTTTGCGACGCTCTTGACCATCCGCTCTATGTCCCGGATCTTCCCCTCGCTCAACTTGAGCCTCTGGAGCGCTGCTTTAGTGAGATCCCCTCTCCCAACGGCTTTTTCGGCTTCCTCAATGTCCCGCGCGTTGGCTTCGAGGACGATCCGCTGGTTCTCAACTATCGCCTTGGCCATGGCCTTGAGCCCCGCGTTCTTGACCTCCGTGGGAAGGTTGGCGAGCTCCAGTGCCGCCTTTCTTGCCTCAATCGCCTTCGATTTCACCGCATCCCTATCCTCTGAACCCCCTCGGCACGAACATGGTGCCAATTTCCTCACCCGCCAGCACCCTTTTGAGCACGTTTTTCTCCCCACCGTTCACTATGACCATCGGGATGCCGAATTCGGAAACTATCTTCGCGGCTTGGATCTTGGTTATCATCCCACCGAAGCCCCTAGAGGCCTTCCCGGCGAGCTTCTCTATCTCCGGCGTGATCTTTTCCACCGTGCTGATCAGCTCGACTCCCTCATCGGCGTTTGGGTCGCCGGTGTAAAGTCCGTCCACATCCGACAGCATTATTAGCAAATCCGCCTGCAGGCTCGTGGCCACGAAGGCCGCCAGGGTATCGTTGTCCCCCAGCTTGATCTCTTCCACGGCGACCGTATCGTTCTCGTTGACTATGGGGATAACATTCCACCTCAGCAGAGTGTTGACGGTGTTCCTGAAGTTTTTTGATCTGACGGGGTCCGTGAAATCCTCCCTCGTCGCTAGAATTTGCGCCACGGGTTGGTCGTATTTCTCGAAGTACTCCCTATATGCATGCATTAGGATCCCCTGGCCAATGGCCGCGGCGGCCTGCAGGGACGGCATGTCCGAGGGGCGCTCCGACAGATTCAGCCTCCCGACTCCAGCCCCGATGGCGCCAGATGTGATGATGATGGTCTCCCTTCCCTCCCTACGGATCTCCATAGTTTCGTCTACCAATTTTTTAATTTTTTCCGGATCCAGCCTAGATCTCTCGTCTGTGAGGTTGCTCGTGCCCACTTTCACAACTAGCCTCTTTGCATTGGCGAGGTACCTTCTCCGTCTCATCTCCCCCACCGGCTTTTTTTTCAGCGTTCGTTTCTGGCTACTTCAGAAGCTCTTCTATCTCCTTCTTTGATAGCTCACGATAGCCATCCTTGTCTATCATGGCGACTATCGTGTCATCTCCCGTGGCAGCATCTCGCTCAATTGCTCGCTTGATGGACTGCGCAGCGAGCTTTGCGCATTCCTTCAGGCCCAAGCCATCGCGGTAACTCTGCTCCAGAACCCCGTAGGCCACCGTCTCGCCTGTGCCCCCGGCTGCGAATTTCTCCTCCTCTAGCTTCCCGCCGGCCGGATCCAAAAAGTATAGGTGGGCCCCATCGTCGTCTACTCCTCCAATTATGGCCGAGACTATGTATGGAGAAGCTCGCTTGGAATGGAGTATATTCGATGCCAGCTGCGCCATACTTTTCGACGACATGTCGCGCCCCTCCTGCAGGCGGTAGAGATTCGATTCAGCTTGAAGGACACTGACCAAATTCTGCACATCGCCGGAAACCCCCGATATCGCCGCGCCGATGCGATCTTGAATCTTGAAAACCTTCCGAGCGCGCTTGCTCATCACCAAATATGCGGCCGTCGCCCTAGTGTCCGAGGCTAGTACTACCCCGCTCCCGCACCTCACCCCAACCACGGTGCCCTGAAAGCCGTACATAGACATCAATTCTCAATTAGGGTAATTCTTAATAAATCATCGCAGTTTCCGGAGGAAAATATGGCGACGATAGTCTCGGGCTTCGGGAATTCAATATAAAGTTCCGGCGCGACCGGTGAACTACCCCCAGCTTTCGCAGGGGGCTTCCTGCTTCAGCGACGGGGCTTGCCCGGCGACCACGGCTCGCGCCGGGACGCCGAGTAGGGGCCCCATCTCCACAGGCGTCACTTCGGGCCGTCCCA
>JAGGTB010000038.1 GCA_021163965.1 Hadesarchaea archaeon
GAATATTACGATGCCGGTGCTGATGGCATAAGCTTCTGGGACACTTATGCACGTATGTGGCGCAAGAGTGAATGGTCGATGATCCGCATCGCAGGACACCGAGAGGAATTGAGGGACTGGTCCAAACGCGCAAATTCTTTCTGGCGCAAAGTGCCCATAGAATCCATCTGTGGCATCAGCCTTGATCCTCGTTATGGAATTCAAACACACGGATAAAAAGCCTCACGAGGTCTGCAATCCTCCGATTTCCAGGGTAAAGTAGGTTTAGCGGACATAAGGGACAGATACATAAGCTTGGCGACGGGGGCTGCTTTCTGTCTTTTCTCTTAGGTGGCTTCCTCTGTGACAATATCCGCCGAGGCAGGGTGCTCTTATAGGGAGGAGGAATCGGCGTGGTCGGCTCTATTCTCTGGTCGGCTGTGCTTCCCTTAACAGAAGAGGAGAATATGCTTTTTGCCATTTGGGCTCTGAGGTGGTAGCTTAGAGATTTCGTTTTCTTACCTAAAAGGCAGAAAAAAGTTAACTCGTGTACAAAGCTAATCTTTTCTTTTAGAGAGTTAGCTTCGGGGTAATAACTGCAGAATAAGGAGGAGAGTATGTCTAGAACCTCACAACCTGTAAGGATTGGAGTTATTGGGGTCACCGGTAGGGGAGGTTTGTCACGGCACTGGCATAAACCTGGTGACAAATCAGTAGTCGTTGCCGGTGCGGACATCAATGAAGAGTATCTGAGGGAGTTCAAACAGAAGATAGGTGAGTCGGTCTTTGTCACCACTGATTATCGAAGGCTTTTGGAACGTGACGATATCGATGCCATCGCAGTAACATCCCCCGATTACTGCCATGAGGAGCATGCCGCAGCTGCTCTTGAAGCTGGCAAGCACGTGTTTTGTGAAAAACCTCTGGCGATTACGGTTGAGGGATGCGATCGTATTCTCAAAGCCTGGAAAAAATCCGGAAAGCATCTCATGGTGGGGTTCAATATGCGCTATATGAACATTTTTCGTACCATGAAGGAAATCGTCGACTCCGGGACAATTGGCGAGATCAAAACAGTGTGGGTGAGACATTTTGTCGGACATGGCGGGGAGTGGTATTTCCACGATTGGCACGCGAACCGCAAGAATACTACAAGCTTGCTTTTACAGAAAGCAAGCCACGATATTGATATGATCCATTGGATTTCTGGCCACTATGCCAAACGGGTGGCGGCCTTCGGAGGTCTCGATTTTTACGGTGGCGACAAACCCAATAATCTCGAATGCCCCGAATGTCCGGAAAGAGATAACTGTCCTGAATTCCAAATCTGGCCCGGACATCAATATTGCGTGTTTAGGAAAGAAGTGGATGTAGAAGACAACACTGTGGTCATCATGGAATTGGAAAATGGCATTAAGGCTACCTACACTCAGTGTCATTTCACCCCGGATTATTGGCGAAATTACACCTTTATCGGCACAGAAGGCAGGCTTGAGAATCTTGATGATAGTTCTAAAGTCATTGTGCTCACTCGGGATCGGGTGAGAAAATACAAAAACCTGGCGAATCGTTCTTACGATGTAAAGCCAGCCGAAGGCGGTCACGGTGGGGCGGATCCTCTAATTTGTCAGGACTTTGTCGATATGCTGATTTCGGGCAGGGAACCGCTGGCCACACCTGTGGCTGGCCGAATGAGTGTTGCCGTAGGTTGTGCAGCCACTGAGTCTCTTCGTTCAGGCGGGAAGGTTGTGGAGGTTGCACCTCTGCCCTGAGACTGACGCTTATTCATAAGTACACAAATGGCCTAACTTAATAATTATCAATTTGCTATTAGTAATTTACAATTAATCTATTTAATAGATGAACAAAAGCTCTCGACTAAATTTCCAAAGTCTTGAGACTTTGGAAATTTTAAAAAAAGAGGAGAATCAATGGATCAATTTAAGGCTACGGCTGTGTTGCCTTACGGCAAGCTTCGTTATCTTACCTCGGTCGTCTTTTCAGGACTGCGCTGGATGAAAGCCATCCGCTGATTAGAACGAAAGCTACTCTGGCTCACAATGGCTACTTCGGGGGAACTTTCGACAAAGACGCTTACTATGACGGCAAAGGCGGGTATGCGGAAGGGTATGACAAACTCGATTTCTACGCCGGACTTCCTTCCCGTCCGATTTGTGAAAAGACCAAAGCGGCGTTCAAAAACAGCGGAGCGATCGAATGGGCGCACGAGCATGGGATTGCTGTGGTGGGCTACATTGGCGGGGCGCGCTTCGGAGGGGATGAGGCAAAGCGGACGTTGTTCTTCCACTTCTACGATAAATACTGGCAGGAATATGAGGACTACTTCGGGCCCAAACCCGCGGAGGATCCGATCCAATGGGCGCGCCTGCTCTCTTCTGGCCAGAAGGCGATCTGCACGCCTCAGGATACTTTGATCCCACAGGTCGACTGCTGCATCAACAATCCGCACATGAGAGCCTACGTCAAAGGGTGCATCCACATGGACATTGAAATGGGCATTGACGGCATTTTCTTCGACTATTCTCCGCAGTTCTGTTATTGCCCCCGGTGTGTGGAGCGTTTCAGGGAGCACCTGCGGACGAGTTTTTCGCTCGGGGAACTGAAAGAGATTTTCGGGATCGAAGATCCGTCACAGGTTGACCCTGTTCGGTTTGCCAGAGAGAGACATCTTCGGCTGGAGAATCCGCTTTACGTGGAATGGCGGCGCTTTCGCCCGCAGAATTATCTGGAATGGCTGAAGGATATGCGCGATTACGGCAAGAGTTTGAAGGATGACTTTTTTCTCGCTGCTAATGCCTGTCTCTGGGAGGGGAATCCCTACCGTCAGTTCGAGTTCGCGGTAGGGCCTCTGGAGGAATGGATTAAGGAGACGGACTACATTTTCATCGAGGGGATGTTCGAGATCAGTCCTTATGGGAATAAGGGCCTCAAGATTACTAACTCGCCCATGCTCAAGTATGCGGTGGCGGCTTCACGGGGTAAATCCGTGGCCTTCGACTGCTATATGACCTGGGGCAAGAAGCCGGAGACGATGATTCCGCTGACCAAGCTGGCGGTGGCCGAGTGCCAGGCCAATCGAACGAGCTTCATCCACAACTGGTCTCCACATCAGAATCTGCCCTGGGGCGAGGATGGCAAATACATCTATGCCGATCTTACCAAGCAAAACCAGGCGATGATCGAAGCGCTCGAAGAGTATAACGGTTTTCTGGCGGCAAATGAAGAGCTGTTCGTGGGCTCGGAGCCTTACGCCAGCGTGGGTGTGCTCTGTTCGCTTCAGCAGGCCTATGGCAAACGCAAGACTTCGTTTATGGCGATCTCCCG
>JAGGTB010000004.1 GCA_021163965.1 Hadesarchaea archaeon
CTGTGAACTCGATCTGGTCCTGCGTCGTCGGGTTCGGTGGGGAGAACGAGAATTCTGCAACGGGCCCAACGTTCGACACCGAGATCTCCCTGCTCGCGACGTTCTCGGCCCCGTCGTCGTCCGTCACGGTGAGGGTCACGGTGTAGGTCCCGTCGTCGGCGTAGGAGTGGGTCGGGTTTTGGGCGGTGGATGTGGATCCGTCCCCGAAGTCCCAGAGCCAAGAGACTATGCTTCCATCTGGGTCGAATGAGAGGTCCGTGAATGCGATCTCATCGAGGGTCGTGGGAGAGATGGGGACGTAGGAGAAGTCGGCCACTGGGGGCTCGTTTACGACCGCCGGCTCCCTGCTCCACAGCCATGTGTCCGGCGGCGAGGGGAGGAAGTAGAGCCACTCAAGTGATATGAGGTCGCTCAATGACGTGACTTGGAGGTCCTCAGCGCCCCAAGTGACGTAACCCCACCAATACCTATAATACAGCGCCCACGCTGCGGTGCTCATCCGATCCAACCCCACCGCGAACTTTACGTGTCTCGTGTCGACGAAGGTCTTCGAGTCCTGCGGGTCGTAGGGCACCCAGCCGATGTCCGGGTAATACACCTCTATCCACGCGTGTAATCCACCATCGTCCCACGATTTCTCCCACGTTCCTCCACTGTACGGTATTTCATAAGGCTCGCCGAGGACATACCCCACGACGAATCTGGCCGGTATCCCAGCGCTTCTCAGGAGGGCTAGGGCGAGATGCGCGTAGTTCGTGCACACACCCCGCCTGTTCTGGAGAGTCCACACTGCGTCGTACCGAGTGACGGAGTCATACTCGACGTTTGCTGCGACCCAGTTTATCACGTTGTCCACGACGTCGTATTCCGTGGTGCACCCGGAGGCGAGGCTCTCAGAGAGGGCGGCTATTAACGGATCGTCGGACTGAACCTCCTGGGTCGGTTGCAGGAACTGCTCGTAGGGGGTCACGGATCCTCTTCCGAGGGGATAGGGTGCGGTCTTTGGGAATGGTGAAAGGTCCCTGCTCAGCGTGACCGTGGCGCGCGTAGTTATCGTTATGGTCGCGGGGGGAGATACCCACACCGCGTTTTCATACCGGTTCCCAAAGCTATCCACATCTTTTTTGACTTCTGATGGCTCTGGGCTATACTCGATGGTGAAGTTTTCCACCAGCTGGTAGGATCCTCCCGCGTTCTCGGACGGCCACATGGGGGTTTTTAACACCACCCTTGTGACGTCTCCCCGCACTTGCAGGGATCTCACGTAGGTTATATCCGCGACGGTCTCCATCGATCCCCTATACACGTCCGTTCTTGCTCCGGCTTCCCCCGCGTAGAAGGGAAACAGGACCAATTGGAGGATGAAGACAAATACCAGTATTTTCCCATTTGTGAATCTCCCGCACATGTGACCATAAAGTGTTGTTCCCCCAAAGCTACTTATTTGTGCTGAAGATTCCGGCCCGGACTTGGGATTCCATCGGCGGACTATGTGGGAGTTCGAACCGTCCAACTGTCAATTCGAATTGCAGATGTCCAGGTTTGTTACAATAACAAAGAGCTCCTTAGCGGGTCTAGTGATACACGTATATCATACTAAGGACCTCACTCGGCTCTCCCCGGCGGCCCCTCTCCCGGGCCCCTCACCAGAAACGACTTGAGGTACGATATGGCTTTCCTCAGGATGACGCCCTTCCTCCGGACCAAGTCCCTGATTATAAACTTCGGCCTGAGATAGAACCTCAGGTAGGCGAACCTCATAATCCTTGAGATTTGCGAGGATGTGAAGTTCTTCAGCCTCATGACTGGATCCAGGGTCGTGAACTTCCTCCAGTCCCATGTGAGGAACAGACTTCTCCTCTCCGCGTAGTCCCAGAGCCTGGTCCCCGGGTAGGGGGTGGCTATGGTGAACTGTGCGAGGTCTAGGTCGAGCCTCCTCGAGAAGTCCACGGTTTTCCGAACCTCCTCGGGGGTCTCGTCCGGGAACCCTATCACGAAGGATCCGACGACGCTTAGTCCCGCCCTCTTGGAGCACCTCACGGCCGCCGCAGACTTCTCCGGCGTGATGCGCTTCCCTATGAAGTCTAAAATTCTTTCGGAGGCCGACTCGATCCCGAAGTAAACGGTAGTCGCGCGACCTCTCCTCATCGACTCGGCGACCTCGCGGGAAAAAGTATCGACCCGGGAGGAGGCTGTCCACGAGATGTCGAGCCCTTCCCTCCTGATCGCGTCGGATATCTCTATCGCTCTCCTCTTCGAAAGGGTGAAGGTGTCATCTAGGAACTCGATCTCCCTCTTCCCGAACTCATCCCTGAGAATACGGAGTTCCTCGAGCACCCTCTCCGGGCTGTGTCCGCGCCACGTCCCCCCGAACTGCCTCGAGGATGAGCAGAAGGCGCAGTTGAATGGACACCCCCTGCTCGTGATAACTGCCCCGAACTGAACGCCATCTAGGGAGTACCTCTCCATTGGGAGGAGATCGTAGGCGGGGATCGGGAGATCGTCCAAGTTATTTACAAGTCCTCTGGGGGGATTGTTCACCGTCCTTCCGTTCTCCTTGAAACTTACTCCCCGAATGGCCCGAAGATCTCTCCCCTTCTCAACCGCGGAAACGAGTTCTCTAAAAGTTTCCTCTCCTTCCCCCCTCACCACGAAGTCCACGTACGGGCACTCCCGCATCGTCCTCTCCGGAAGGAAAGTGGCGTGCGGACCCCCGAGGACGACTTTGACGTTCTCGTTCAACCTCTTCGCGATTTCCGCGGTCTCGTAGGCGTCCGGGATCATGGAGGTCGTGGCGCTGATCCCCACGATATCCGGATCCTCCCTCTTCAGCACTCTCTCAAGGTCCGCCTTGTCGAGACCCTCCGCGGTGGAGTCGATTATTCTGACATCGTGTTCGTCCCTGATCGCCGCAGCGAGGTAAGCGAGACCGAGTGGAGGGCCCGTCGTGCCGAGCACTCTGGTTATTGCGCTATCCGTCGGCGGGGAGATTAACGCTACTTTCATCATCTCACCTAAGAACTAAGAGCCCAGCCCAACTTCGAAATCAGTTAATCAATAAATAAATACCTATTTCTTGGCTACGGGCTAGCTGGTGATATCCCCGGGTGAGCCCCTAAATTCGTGGATCAAATGCTTTAGGGCTATCGGGACCATGAGAGTTGTTACGAACGCCGTGAAGACGAGCAAGGACACGTGGACATCGGAAAGCGTCCCCGCCTCGAGGCCGACCACCACTAGGGCGAGTTCCACGGTCCCGCGCCCATTCATCCCGATGCCAACGGCGAGTGCTTCTCTTCCCTTC
>JAGGTB010000010.1 GCA_021163965.1 Hadesarchaea archaeon
GGCGGGGATGGCAAAAGCTTTTTACTCCCGGGGCACGATTTTGAGCGAGAGGAAAAATTCATGGTGAGGAAGAAGCCGAAGTTGAGACGGTTAGTTTTAGATGTCCTAAAGCCCCACTCTCCCCCCCTCCCGGAATTCGCCATGAAGCTAGGTTCGATGCCGAAGGTCGAGGGGGTAAACGTCACTCTCGTCGAGATAGACAAGGACACAGAGACGGTCAAGGTTACCATCGACGGGGAACTGGAGTACGAGAAGATCAACTCGATGATCGAGGAATGGGGGGGCGTCATTCACAGCGTTGATGAGGTAGTGGCGGGCCGCAGGCCCGTCAGGGAGGCCCCGCCTCCCGAGCCTCGGCGCAGAATTGTGAGAAGGGAGGGCATCGAATAGCTTCAGTCCAGCTCGAACCTCAGGGGTTTCTCCCCCTTTATGCTGTTCACTAGCCTCTCCAGCGTCGCGATCTGCCTGCCACTTCCGTTCGCGGCGAGCACCACGCTTCCCTCCCCTCCCGAGACGCCTCCCCTCCCGATGACGACGGCCCTCGCTCCGGTGAGGGTCTCGATCGCCTCGATTTCGGTGATTACTTTCCCTGGGAGGGGCATGACTCCAACTGGAACGCCGGTCGAGAATTTCGGGCGGTCTATGCCGGCGGTCAAGGCTGCTTCCTTCACAGACCCGGGGGCGAACTTCTCGAGTCCCACCGGAATGATGATGTTCACGCCCCTCGACAGCAGGGCACCGATAGCTCTCCCGATGGTCCCCCCTTGGCGGTTCGCAAGCAATACTCCCGCCATCCCGGATGAGTCCAAGAGGTTGGCTCCCTTGATGAAGACATCCCCAGCTGAGAGCTCCTGAATTGCATCCCTTTCACTCATGTCGGCTACCTTCCCCTTTCGGATTACTATGGATCCCATGCGTTTCTCCTTCGGGATGACCCAAGTTCCTTTTTGGACGATCACCCCGGCGGCGAACCTCTCCAAGTCCATTTTCCTGCCGAGGATTTCTTCCGCGACCCTCCCGTTAGTCGTCCCGACTCCGATGACGATCGTGCCGCGCCTGAGGGCCCGCCTAACTTCTTCCAATTTCGCCACAGCTTTTGCTATCAACCGCTTCGACTCCGGCGGCGTCAGCGTGATTTGGGCTTGGGGCATAGTTATCAATAGTATCAATATACAAAAAATGCTATCGATGTCTAAGTCGAAGTGTAGCGGTACAGCCGCCTTGAACGATCTGTTGCGGATACTATTGGAGTCGGGCCGTTCACTCCGCACACGAGAGGTAGCCTTCAGGGGGCAGATTGGGCCACCGCGAGGGAGTATCTGGCCTCATCCACAAGTACTTCGAAGTTGATTTGGGGAAGTCTGGAACTTGATGGACGAGATTCCACAGCTCCGGAGGGCCATCGAGAGCATCCTATAACACTTGCGTGACCGCGAGCGTCTGGTGCGCATTCGGAGCTCTGCTCCTCTTGCTTTCCGGTAGGGCGCCAAGTGGGTGGATGATCGATTTGTGGCGAGAACTAGACAGGATTTAGGCTGTCTGGGTGGCGCGCCCTTATTGGCAACTCAGTTCCCTCGCCCAAGAATCTTCAACATCTCGTTCGCAGTCACTACCTTAATGCTCTTAAACCTTCTCAAGGAAGTCAAGTGTTTGTCGCCAGACACGATGTAATCCGCCTTGGCACTGTATGCGGTGTTTAGGACGACATCGTCCTTTGGGTCGTCTTTCACCACCTTGAACCCGCTCTTGATTTCGACGAGGACCATTCTTTTACCGAGATATTTTAAGAATTCCTCCACATCCCTTCGACTGACATATCGCCTAATTTTGTCCTTTGCCAAAATGGAGACCAGCTCCTTCAGCAAGGGCTCAGAACTAACCAGCTTGACGTTTACTCCATCAATTTTAAAAATCAGTTGCCGTGGCTTGCCTCCCCTTATGAGAGATGAGATGAAAACATTTGTATCTACAACTATCCTGAGCATTTATCTACCTTCGCGCGCTGCTTCAGCCCTGTAGTCGTGAATTAGTTGATCGATCTCCTGCTCTGTGAGTCCACCGTACCGCTTCACCCTCTCGTCAACGCGCCTGAAGATAGCCTCCAGCCTCCGCCTTTCCTGCTCAAGATTTAGCTTCCTCATGATTATCGAGTCCCCACTCCTGACGATGAGCACCTTTGTCCTCGGCTCCAAGCCCAGTTTCACCCTCAATTTCTTGGGTATCACTATCTGTCCCCGCTCACCCACGACACCGATCTCTTCTTCCATCCTCTCACCGGTACGAATTTCATACTTTCCGGTATTTATAAGCATAGATTGAATTTTGAGGAGCTCAGCTTGGGAAGGTAAGTCTTTCTGCCCGGATTTTTCCCGAAATTAGTTCGATGCAAAAAATAAATATAGGCATTTACCGATAACTGAGCGCGTCGTTTTAA
>JAGGTB010000037.1 GCA_021163965.1 Hadesarchaea archaeon
CCAGCACCTCCTCGATGAACTCCTTGGCCTTCAGATAGCACCTTCTCACGACATAGCTTGGTGATAAAACGTCGACATTTATCCTTAGAACCTTCTCAGCTTTTTCCAGCCTTCTCCTCTCCAATTCCTTCTTTCGAGCTATAGTTGCAAGAAACAAGTACTCGACAGCCAATCCTGGATTTTTTTCCTCAATCTGAGCAGGAGAGATCAAAACGACCAGGTCTCCCTTAGGGATTCCCGTTACCCAGGAAGAGGAAACATATTTTTCATCGAAAGGCTCATATATCAAAGGAAATGATAGACTCGCCTTGAGGGCATACCTTAGATTGTCTCCTTCCTTAAAAGTCACTTCTTTCCCATTTACAACATCGAAGGCGATTATTTCAAGACCTTTAGGAACATAAATATTTGGAAAGATCTCGTCAACGAAAGAATCCAGCCTTTTCCTGTTTAAAAGTCCCTCCATTCTTCTAACACCTGCTTTCGCTATGATCCTCAGAATCCCCACCATACCGGGAAAAGATGGCCCATTTTCGAAGAAATGCATGTAAAGTCTTCTCACTTGGTTCCAAATGTGTGTGATCATGACGTACGCCCTGTTTGGAGATTTCGTCGTCGAACTCAGGACGACTGGTATACAGGATATACCTGTACATCTTATGGTTTCGAAAGAAATATCATTTTCGAAAAAAGCTTTTAGAACCCCTATAGATCCCAGAAACGCTCCGTTATCTCCCCCAAATGACAAGATCAATCTATCACCTGCTTCACTTCGAAGCCTTCAAGATTGGCTTTGGCTTCTTTGTAAACTTCCCTGTAATTTTCAAAATCGGTCCAATCGAAAGAAACTCTGTGCGTTATCACATAATCTGCGAGTTTCATATCCTCTTCTTTCAAAAGTTTTCCCTTCCAGTCAGCCAGTTTAAAAAGCATATCTACGTGATCGGTGGGTGGAGGAATATCATCTTCGAAGATAGAAGCGATCACAAAATCCGCTCCCAAGATTCTGGCCTCCCTCACGGGGACAGGACATAAAACTCCCCCATCTAGAGATGGAGCGCCTCCCAACCAGAGAGGCTCGAAAAAACCTGGAACGGAGGAACTCGCAAGTACCGCATCGACAAGAAATCCCTCCGTTACAAGGACGGATTCCTCCTCCACGGAATCGAAAACAACCACACCAAGTTTCTTCTTACAATCAGAAAATTTCTTTCTGTCAAAAAGATCTCTGAAAAATGGGTATATTTCTTCCACCTTCACAAGAGATTTTTGAAACAGGCTGAACCACGGTGTTTCTGATTCCTTGATTTTGTTCCTGAAGACAGGTAAATACCTCTTCAGGGTGCTGAAGAGTTTCTCCTTGACAGTTTTTGAATCTCCAGATAGTGCAAA
>JAGGTB010000056.1 GCA_021163965.1 Hadesarchaea archaeon
CCAACGCTGCCGAGACCTTTCCGCCGGGGTCGATTTTCGTGGCCGTGGTTGATCCGGGAGTCGGGACCGAACGACGTTGCCTGCTACTCCGAACGCTAAATGGGCTCTCGTTCATCGCCCCAGACAACGGAATCCTCACCCTCGTGACCGAGCAATTCGGTGTCGAGGAAATCCGCGAAGTGAAAAACAGAAAACTCATGAGACCATGCATCTCCGCCACGTTCCACGGACGCGACGTGATGGCTCCGGTCGCCGCGCACCTAAGCTTAGGGCTGAAACCGGAAGAAGTGGGCCCGAAGATCGGAAAAATAAGGCGCCTGAAGACCCCAAAGCCAGAGCTGAAAGGCGATGAACTGCGCGGGGAGATACTGTACATAGACGATTTCGGAAATCTCGTGACCAACATCAACGCCGAGCTGGTGGAGAGATTCGCGAAGCTGGGTGAGACCCTCGACGTGAAAATTGGGGGAAAGAGGATAATTGCGGAGTTCGCGAGGACTTTCGGGGAGATCCCGCCTCATCAACCCCTGTGCTACATCGGGAGCGCAAGATTGCTCGAGTTATCGGAGAATATGGGGGATCTGGCAGATGAGCTGGGCGTTTCCATTGGGGAGCCCGTGACACTGAAGAAATTAAAGGAGCCAGAGGACTATTAGAATTGGTGCCAGCATGTCTAGAAGGGGAATTCTGATAGGCCGGTTCCAACCCCCACACTTAGGTCACGTGGAAGTAATAAAGCAAATACTCGAGGAAGTCGACGAGCTTATCATATGCATTGGGAGCGCCCAGCTGAGCCACACCTTGCACGACCCCTTCACGGCTGGAGAGCGCATGCTCATGATGACCAAGGCCCTGGCGGAGGCCGGGGTGGATCTATCTAAAGTCCACATCGTCCCAGTTCCGGATGTCAACAACAACGCCATTTGGGTGTCGCACGTGCTTTCGTTTGCCCCGCCGTTCACTACCGTCTACTCCGGGAACCCCCTCGTCAAGCGACTCTTCATGGAGCGCGGGTTTGAGGTGAAGAGCCCGCCCCTCCTCAAGCGAGAGGAATACCGGGGAACCGAGATAAGAAAAAGGATGGTGGAGGGAGGGGACTGGCGTAGCTTGGTCCCGAAGGCCGTGGCGGAGGTAATGGACGAAATCAAGGCCGTGGAGCGCCTAAAGGATCTCTCGAAGACCGACTACCCGCTGGAGTGATTCCGGTCGTACTACTAAATAGGGGCCGTCCCGTCGGCGAACGGCCTCGAGGGCGGGGGGCTGAGTCAAGTTCGCTAGTACGCCGGAGAAACCGGAGTAACTACCCGGG
>JAGGTB010000032.1 GCA_021163965.1 Hadesarchaea archaeon
ATTTTGTCATTCGCAGGTATGGTAATAACCGGCATTATTCTTCCTCTCTTGGCATTGTTTTATGAACCACCATACTTAGAATTATTAGGTCGCACTTCAGGTATAGGTTTTGGCTTGACAACGCTTTTTGCTATTTTCTTGATCTACAAGGAGATTTTTACTGCTTAGAATATCTATATCTCTAGCTTGTTTTATCTTTATTTTTGCTTTGCTTCTAGCATCTTTTCAATAATGGTAATCAAATCTTTTATACTTTCGTCCCCATTTTTCTCCCGGTATCCATTTGAGAAAATCTAAAGAATTAGTTCTAACAGCTTTCATAAACATTTGCCACGAAAATTCGTATCGCTTTAAGATAAGACCTACTTGTAATTGACCCGGAGGTAACTAGCGGCCCAAGTACTTTGTTAAAAGACAGCAATAGTTCCTCTAAAGTCAGTGCCGAGACCCTTCTTAAATATTTAGCCTTTAGTGAACAGGTTTTTAGGGTATAATGCCAAGTTCGTTGATTATTCTTTTTTCGGGGTTGCAATTCCTTTTAGTTCCTTTTCGATTTTCTCCGCCTTTTCTCGCCCTTCATGTAAGATCTCATTCAATTTTAACATCGCATTTTTAACATCTTCGTGTATGTTAGGGTTGTCCTTAAATTCGAGTACTACTTCCCCTCCGTATATACTGACCCTTTTAAAAGATTTTATCTTCCCTTCCAATTCCCTATTAATTGTGAGTTCGCCTATTACTATTTCACACTCATTTATCTTGTAATAAATTTTGCCCGTAATACTTATCCCCCACTCTTCTCTTGGGTATAAGTGCAAGTAGAGAGTGTCATCAACTTTCTTAAGTTCATACTCCCAAAAAATCTCTTCATCTCCCATTTCTTTCCCCTCTTCTTTTATTAACTCTTTCATAAGCTCCTTCTCCTCATAATCCTTGAGAATTACATCACTCTTATAGCGGGAGCCTAGGCTGTTTTCTATTTGTTCTCTGATATCCTTAGGGAGTTGGGCCATTATCTTTTTAATCTCTTTAATGTTGTAAAATACTTTGCCATAATCCACCTTATTGTCCGTGTATTCCTTCCACCACAAGACTCCGCCCTCACCAGCTATTGAAGTGACAATGTTTGCCAAGTCCTTAAAAAGATCGAACATTGCTCGATGTTTTGGATGTGTACTTGGGAGATTACAGAGGGAATTGTCACATCTATCTACAATCTCAGCCAGAAGCTTTTTGACATCCTTACT